>NZ_JBFBIV010000105.1:0-24844 GCF_040702025.1 Streptomyces sp. NPDC088194
GTGCGGGCCGGTCCTGACAGCCCGGCCCGCACGGCTCAGTGGAAGGGGCGCCCTGGTGCGGCGGGGAGTTGGCACCAGGGCGCGTCCGGATCAGGTGCCGTAGACCTGGAACTCCCAGAGGGAGTACCCGTACTGCGTGGCCCGCTGCGTGCCGTACAGGCGCACGTAGCGGCCCGATCCGGTCACCGGCAGCGTCTGCTCGCCGCCGGTCCCGCTGGTGGTGGAGTAGACCGACGTCCAGTTCTGGCCGTCGGGCGAGGTCTGGATCTGGAACGCCGTCGCGTACGCGGGTTCCCAGTCGAGCTTCACCTGGCTGATCGTGTGCGTGGCGCCGAGGTCGACCTGGAGCCACTGCGGGTCGGAGAAGCCGCTCGACCAGCGAGTGCCGGTGTTGCCGTCGACCGCGGCGGACGCCGGGAAGCTCGCGTTCTCCGTGGAGGAGGCGGTGGCCGTCTTGCCCTGGGACAGCAGCGTGCCCGTGCCGCCGCCCGGGTTGCCGCCGTCCGACGGCGTGCCGTACAGCGCCAACTCGTAGAGCGAGTCGCCGTACTGGCTCGCTCTCGCGGTCGCGTAGACCCGCACGTAGCGCGCCGTGGTGTTCAGCGCGGTGTCCTGGAGGTCCTGCGGGCTGTTGTTGTTGGTGTAGACGGTGGTCCAGTTCTGGCCGTCGGCGGAGACCTGTAGCTGGTAGGCCGATGCCGCGGCCGCCTCCCAGGTGAGGCTCGCGTGCGTGAGGGCGTAGGACTGGCCGAGGTCGACCTGGACCCACTGCGGGTCGGAGAAGCCGCTCGACCAGCGGGTGGAGATGTTGCCGTCGGTCGCGTTGGACGCCGGGAAGTCCGCGCTCTCGTTCGAGGAGGACGTGGTCGGCTTGCCCTGCGCGATGTTCGGGCCGAGGTCGCCGGCGGCCGGCTTGTTGTAGACGGCCACGTAGTCGATGTTCATCTGGCCGCCGGACGCGGTCGCGGCGGTCGGGCCGCCGCCGAAGGCGCCCGGGAAGGCGCCGCCGATCGCCAGGTCGAAGATCACGTAGTAGCTGTGGTCGACGGCGTTGGCCCAGGTGGTGGCGTCCACCTGGCTGGAGTTGATGGTGAAGTACTCGGCGCCGTCGAGGTAGTAGCGGATCTGCTCGGGCGACGTCGAGCGGTCGATCTCCACCGCGTAGGTGTGGTACCCGGTCTGGCAGCCCGCGCAGGCGCGCTCACCGGAACCGATGCCGGTCGACTCGTTGCACGGCCCGCCGGGGCTCACCCCGCAGTGCAGCGTGCCGAACACCGAACTGCGGGCGTTGATGTCCTCCATGATGTCGACCTCGCCGGAGCCCGGCCAGCCGACACCGACCCGCAGCGGCGAGCCCAGCATCCAGAACGCCGGCCAGTAGCCCGCGCCGCTGGTGGTGTTGAGGTTCGGCTGCTGGATCGACGCCTGGACGCGCACCACGCCGCCCGGCCGCGCGCCGAACCCGTCCGCCTGCGTCTCCACCCGGCCGGACGTCCAGCCGGAGTTGGGGTCGGTGCCGTCGTGCAGCGCCTTCAGCACCAGGTGGCCGTTGCCGTCGTGGTAGACGTTGGAGGTGCTGTTGGTCGTGGTCTCGATCTCGCCGGTGCCGAAGTTCGCGCCGGCGCCGTCGTCGTAGCGCCAGGTGCCGGTGTCCAGCGCGGAGTTGGCGGCGCCGTTGAAGTCGTCGCTCCAGGTGGTGCTGAACCCGGCCGGCGCGGCCGGCACGTCGGAGGGTGCCGCGGCGGGCTTGGCGGCGGCCGCCTTCACCGCCTTCACCGCCGGCGCGGCCTTCGCGGCCGTGCTCGTGCGCGCGTCGGCGCCCGTGGTGGCCATCGCGGACGGCGAACCGGCCAGGGCGAGGCCGGTGAACGCCGCGACCGCGGCGATCAGCCCGACCACGGCGCGGCCGCCGCGTATCCCGTGCCGTGCACCGCCTCGACGGCGCGGTGGTGGTACGCGCGTTTCTGGGGTGGACATGCGTGTCCTCCCTCTCCTTCTCCTGTGGGGGGTTGTGGGGGGTCGTGCGCGTTGCCGGTCGGAGAGAACCCGGCAATGCCTGAGAGCGCTCTCAGGCACACCCAGGAGAATCGGCCCTGGCTCCGAGCGGTGTCAAGAGAACGGCAACGTTTACGGAGTCGAGCCGCGCGGCTGCCCGGAATCCGCCGGGTACCGGTCACCCGGAAGTCGTCGGTGCGGGCGGCTCGGAAGCCGTCGGCGCGGGCGGCCCGGATCGGCCTGGGGCACGCGTGCTCGGCCCGGGTGCTCCGCCTCGGCTGTTCCCCCTTGCGGGCGGCGGGACTTGGGGCGGCGCCGCCCCACGGGTCAAGGTGCCGACAGGAGTTGGGCGCCCAAGGGGGTGAGGGTGTGGTGGACGGCGCGGCCGGTGCGATGGGTGGTGAGCAGGCCGGCATCGCGCAGGACGCTCGCGTGTTTGGAGGCGGAGGCCGCCGACAGGCCCGCGCGTGCGGCGAGTTGGTTGGTGGAGGCGCCGTCGGCGGCGACCTGGAGGACGGCGGCGCGGCTGTGCCCGAGGAGGGCGGCCAGCGCGGTGCGGCGGTTGTCGGGCCGGGCGAGGTGGGTGAAGAGGGCGGGATGGGCGCCGCCGAAGACCTCGTAGTAGAGGGCGGGTTGCTCGTCGGCGGGGTCGCAGGGCACGTAGGTGCTGAACGCGCCCGGCGCCAGGACGAGGCCGCGTCCGCCGAGCCGGTACTCGTCGCCGTCGCCGTGCCCGTCGAGTTCCAGCACCGGCGGCCGCCAGCGCATCCGCGGGTGGAGGCCGCGCAGCACGGACTCGACGCCGCCGTGCAGGAGTTGGCGGCTGCGCACGGCGCGGTCGGCGGCGAGCGCGGCGGCCAGCCCTTCGCGGTACGGGGCGACCGCCACGCGGTGGTAGGCGCGTACGCGGGCGGCGAGGCGCGCGGTCTCGTGCGGACGGGCGTCGGCGAGGTCGCGGACCGTCCGGGGCGGCAGGTCGCGGTGGCGCGCGATGTAGTCGATGTCCGCCCGCAGCGACTGCCGGGGCGTCGCCCGTAACCGCTCCAACTCCTCGTCCAGCGTGCGCAGTCCGGCGTACGGTCGCAGGAAGCGGGGCACGGGGTGGGACGGCGCGGTCGGCGCCAGCTCGGCGAACGGGTCGTACCCGCCGTCGGTCGACGCCCGCAGCCCGGCCCGTACGGTGCGGCGCCACAGGTCGAGGCCGGGCGAGGGCGGTCCGTGGCCGAGCCGGTAGACGCTGAGGCTGGTCATCGCCAGCGGGCTCGGCGCGGGTGCCAGCCGGGTGCGGGCCAGGTCGTCCAGCGTGAAGTGGATGTGCATGATGCCCGCCTCCCCGCCCGACCCGGCCGCGTCGTTTCGGGCAGGATCGAAAAGTCTTCCCTCACGTCCTTTGTACACGGCACGCTGAGCGGGCGCGGCGCTTCCGTTCGTCTGGGTTTACGGGGGGCGAACGGACGTGCCGGGCACCGGATTCGGCGACCCCGTGGCGGATGACGGCACGCGGACGACGTCGTAGCGGACGGCGGGACGGGAGGAGCGCCGGCGTGGGCCCCCACCGGCAGGTGGTCCCGGGTGCCAGGGGTGCGCGGCACCCGGGAGGGTCGGTCAGACCGCTACCGGCGACTTCCACAGGTCGTCGATCGCGGCCTCGGCCGCCGCCAGGCTCTCCTCGGCCAGCGGCACCAGCTCGGCCATCGCCGGGTTGCTCCCGGCAAGCGTCAGCTCCGCGGTGATGAAGCGCGGCTCCAGGCCGGTCAGCGACAGACCGTGCGGGAGCCAGGGCTCGGCGTGGTCCCAGCCCTCGCGGGGCGTGCCGGCGCCGTAGCCGCCGCCGCGGGCCGCGAGCACCACCATCTCGCGCCCGCCGAGCAGCGGTGCCATCGTCTCGCCGTCCACCGAGAGCCCCGGCGCGATGAGGTGGTCGACCCAGGTCTTGACGCCGCTGGGGGCGCCGAAGTTGTAGAGCGGCAGGCCGAGCAGGACGGTGTCGGCCGCCTTGACCTCGCCGACGATCTCCTCGCTCAGCGCCCAGGCGGCGGCCTGCTCGGGAGTGCGGTCGCCCGCGGGAACGGCGCCGGAGTGCACGGTGGCGGGGACCAGGTGGGGCAGCGGGTGCGCGCCGAGGTCCCGGTAGGTGACGGTCCCGCCCGGGTGGGCCGCGCGCCAGACGGCGGCGGCGCGCGCGGTCAGCTTGCGGCTGACGGACCGCTCGCCCTGGATGCTCGCGTCGATGTGCAGGAGGTGAGGCATGTCGTTGACCTTCCACAGATGGTTTGTGTAGCGCCAACGATTTATAGCACGTCACCATTCCCGGCGGACTGGGTAGACTCAAGGAATGGCCTCTCTGCCCGTGCTGAACCAGCCGCCGAGGCGGTCCGGAGCGCTGCTCGACCAGCTCGCGCGGCGGATGCGGCTGCGCGGGGAGTCCGTGCTGGCGCCGCTCGGGCTGCGGCCGCGCCACCTGGTGGCGCTCACGGTCCTGCGGGACCTGCACGGCAGCACCCAGCAGGCGCTGTCCTCGACCCTCATGCTGGACCGGGCCAACGTCGTCGGGCTGCTCAACGAACTGGAGGCCGACGGCCTGGTGGAGCGGCACCGCTCACCGGAGGACCGGCGCCGCCACATCGTCAGCCTCACCGACCCCGGCATCCGGCGGCTGGCCGCGGCCGAGTTCGCGCTGGCCGGTGCCGAGGACGACGTCCTGGGCGCCCTCGACCCCGCGCAGCGCGACACGCTGTACGAACTGCTGCGGATCGCCGCGGCCGGCCGGCCCGCCCCCGACCGGGTGGAGGCGCTCGGCGGCCTGAGCGCGGACGAGGCCGCGCAGGATCAGCTCGCGGGCTCCCCCGGCGCCGGGCCCGGGTCCTGCCTCACCGACGACGACGCGTGCCTCGCGGCATCCGACCCCTGCGGCTCCGACGCGGGCTCCCGCCCCGACGCCCGCTCCGACGCCCGCTCCGGCGCCGACTCCTGCCGCGAGGGCTCCGCCGCCACCGCGCTGCCCAGCGACATCGCGCCGACGAAGCGCGGCGCGCCCTCCTCGTAGAACACGTCCAGCTCGGTCAGCGTGAAGCCCGCGCCGGTCAGCAGGTCCGGGATCGGACGGGTGAGCCGGCAGCCGCCGGCCAGCCGGCGCTGGAACGGTTCGAGCCGCCGCTGCCAGCGCCGCACCTCCGCGTCGGGCGCGAGGCCGTGCTCCACGAACCGCAGGGTGCCCCCCGGCCGCAGCACGCGCCGTACCTCCCGCAGGGCGGTGTACGGGTCCGGGATCGTGCACAGCGTCCAGGTGGAGACGGCCGCGTCGAAGATCGCGTCGGCGTACGGCAGCGCCTGCCCGTCCAGGCCCGAGCGCAGCACCGGTACGGACGAGGCCCGCACCCGGCCGCCGGCCAGCCGCCAGCCGGTGTCCGAGGGCTCCACGGCGTCCACCCGGGTCACGGCGGGCGGGTAGAAGGGCACGTTGCGCCCCGAGCCGAAGCCGATCTCCACCACCGCGCCGGTGAGTTCCGCGCAGACCCGGCGGCGCAGCACCGCGGCCTGCCGCGATCCGCAGGCGGCGTCGACCAGCCGCGGCAGCACCCGCTCCGAGTAGACGCCCATGGCCGCGGCCCCCTTGTGACGCTCCTCCCGCCAGTCTCGCACCGTGACGGCGCCGCCGGACCCCTTCGACGCCCGCGCCGTCCGTCCGTTTCCCGCCCCGACGACGCGACGTGCGCGCCCGCCCCGTCGGCCGCCGCCCCGCCGGCCTGCGCGCGCCGAGGCACCGTTTTGAGTTGCCCTGCCCCCGGGTGTTCGCTGGAAGGACCACGGAGGTGGTGAACATGAAGGCTGTCGTCTACCAGAAACCCTTCTCCGTCGCGGTCGCCGATGTCGACACTCCCGGCATCCAGCACCCCAACGACGTGATCGTCCGCGTCACGTCCTCCGCGATCTGCGGATCGGACCTGCACATGTACGAGGGCCGCACCGCGGCCGAGGCCGGCATCGTCTTCGGCCACGAGAACCTGGGCATCGTCGAGGAGATCGGCTCGGGCGTCGCGTCGCTGGCGGTCGGGGACCGCGTGGTCATGCCGTTCAACGTGGCCTGCGGCTTCTGCAAGAACTGCCTGGCCGGCAACACCGGTTTCTGCCTCACGGTGAACCCCGGGTTCGCCGGCGGCGCGTACGGCTACGTGGCCATGGGGCCGTACCTCGGCGGGCAGGCCGAGCACCTACGGGTGCCGTTCGCCGACTTCAACTGCCTCAAGCTGCCGCCGGGCGAGCAGTTCGAGACCGACTTCGTGCTGCTCGCCGACATCTTCCCGACCGGCTACCACGGCTGCGAGCTGGCCGAGGTCTCCCCCGGCGAGTCCGTCGCGGTCTACGGTGCCGGCCCGGTCGGGCTGATGGCCGCCTACTCGGCGCTGCTGCGCGGCGCGGCCAAGGTCTTCGTGGTCGACCGGGTGCCCGAGCGGCTGGCCAAGGCCGACGCGATCGGCGCGGTGCCGATCGACTTCACGCAGAGCGACCCGGCCGGGCAGATCCGTGACCACACCGACGGCGAGGGCACCGACAAGGGCATCGACGCGGTCGGCTACCAGGCCCAGGGCCACGACGACGGCCGCGACACCGGCCACGAGGAGCCCGCGAGCGTGCTCAACTCCCTGGTCGAGACGGTCCGTCCGACCGGCAGGCTCGGCGTCCCCGGCCTCTACGTGCCGTCCGACCCCGGCGGCCCCGACGAGCACGCCCGCCACGGCCAACTGCTCGTCTCGATCGGCAAGATGTTCGAGAAGGGGCAGCGGATGGGCACCGGGCAGTGCAACGTCAAGCAGTACAACCGCCAGTTGCGCGACCTGATCACCGCGGGCCGGGCCCGCCCCAGCTTCGTGGTCAGCCACGAACTCCCCCTGGAACAGGCCCCCATGGCCTACGAGAAGTTCGACCAGCGGGTGGAGGGCTACACCAAGGTCGTCCTCCACCCCGCCCTGGCCGCCTGACCCCCACCCCACCCGATCCCCGGGCCGACCACCACCCGCCGCCGGCCCGGGACCACCGACGTCAAACCCGGTGCACCCCGCACTGACCGGATCGACGTGGTCGTCAGAGCACGACCACCGAGCGGAGGACGTCACCGTCGCGCATGCGGGTGAAGGCTTGTTCGACGTCGGGGAGTTCGATGGTCTCGGTGACGAACGCGTCGAGGTCGAGGCGGCCTTGGAGGTAGAGGTCGATCAGCATCGGGAAGTCGCGTGAGGGCAGGCAGTCGCCGTACCAGGAGGACTTCAGGGCGCCGCCGCGGCCGAAGACGTCGAGCAGGGGGAGTTCGAGCTTCATCTCCGGGGTGGGCACGCCGACCAAGACCACCGTGCCGGCCAGGTCCCGTGCGTAGAAGGCCTGCTGGTACGTCTCGGGGCGGCCGACCGCCTCGATCACCACGTCGGCGCCGAAGCCTCCGGTCAGCTCGCGGATCGCCTCGACCGGTTCGCTGGTGCGGGAGTTGACGGTGTGGGTGGCGCCCAGGCGGTGCGCGGTGGCGAGCTTGCGGTCATCGACGTCCACCGCGATGATCCGCGCGGCGCCCGCCAGCCGGGCGCCGACCACCGCGGCGTTGCCCACCCCGCCGCAGCCGATCACCGCGACCGAGTCGCCCCGGCCCACGCCACCGGTGTTGAGGGCCGCGCCGAGCCCGGCCATCACCCCGCAGCCCAGCAGCCCCGCGGCGGCGGGGGAGGCCGCCGGATCGACCTTCGTGCACTGTCCGGCGGCCACCAGCGTCTTGTCGGCGAACGCGCCGATGCCCAGCGCGGGCGACAGCTCGGTGCCGTCGAGCAGCGTCATCTTCTGCCGGGCGTTGTGCGTGTCGAAGCAGTACCAGGGCCGGCCGCGCCGGCACGCCCGGCAGTTCCCGCAGACCGCACGCCAGTTGAGCACCACGAAGTCCCCGGGCTCGACCTCGGTCACCCCGGCGCCGACCGACTCGACCACACCGGCCGCCTCATGGCCGAGCAGATACGGGAAGTCGTCCCCGATGCCGCCCTCCCGGTAGTGCAGGTCGGTGTGGCACACCCCGCACGCCTGCACCGCGACCACGGCCTCACCCGGCCCCGGGTCCGGTACGACGATCGTCTCGACGCCGACCGGGCCGCCCTTGCTCCGCGCCACCACACCCCGCACCTGCTGCACCACGGCATCCACCTCTCTGCGTCTGGGACGACCTCGCATTGTCCCGGGATGCGGGGCGCCGCGCGACCAGCCACGCAGCGCCCGCGCCCGCCGGAGACAGGAACCTGGAACAAGAACCGGTACGGAAACCGGTACGGGAACGGGGCGACCGCGCGCCGGCCGCCCCGTACCGAACCGGCGCTCCCGAACTAGCCGGCCGTGGTGCTGTGCAACGGGAACCCGAGCGCCTGCATCGCCCGCTCCACTTCGCCCGCGTTGAAGTCGCGCCGGTCCTGGCGGGTGAGAGCCGCGCCGACCTGCATCAGCGGGTAGCGGACCCCGCCGATGTCGACGGAGCTGCCGGTGACGGGCTCGGGAGTGACCCCGCTCATCACCTGCTCCACCTCGGAGGGGTGGAAGTAGAAGTGGTGGCGGGCGATGGTGACGCGCATCATGCCTCGACAGGGGAGAGGGGACAGGGCCGAAAACTCCACACTCTCATGTTTCCGGCAGGGGGCATACCTGCTGTTCGACCGCCCCGGACCGCCCCGGACCGCCCCGGCCGGCGCCGTGGAAGGCGTCGTCCGAGGCGGGTCCGGGGACCAGGTCCGGGTCCAGGACCGGGACCAGGTCCGGTCAGGTGGTGGTCGCGGCCCGCAGCGGCGCGCCGACGTCGTGCAGATGGCGCAGCGCCTGCGCGTAGGAGGAGACCAGCCCGCTCTCCGCGTAGGCGATGCCCAGTTCCGCGCAGTACGCCTTCACTATCGGCTGGGCGCGCCGCAGGTGCGGCGTGGGCATGCTCGGGAAGAGGTGGTGCTCGATCTGGTAGTTCAGCCCGCCGAGCGCGATGTCGGTCAGACGCCCGCCGCGCACGTTGCGCGAGGTGAGCACCTGGCGGCGCAGGAAGTCGGGCCGGTCCTTGCCGGTCAGCGTCGGCATGCCCTTGTGGTTGGGCGCGAAGGTGCAGCCCATGTAGACGCCGAACACCGCCTGGTGGACGGCGACGAACGCCAGCGCCTGGAGCGGGGTGAGGATCAGCAGCAGCGCCGTGATGTACGCGGCGATGTGCACGCCGAGCAACACCGCCTCCAGGGTGCGCTGCTTGTACGCGGGCCGGAACAGCGCCCGCACCCCGGCCACGTGCAGGTTCATGCCTTCGAGGGTGAGCAGCGGGAAGAACCAGTACGCCTGGCGGCCGCCGATCCAGCGGGCCACGCCGCGGGCGTTGCGGGCCTGGCCCTGCGACCAGACCAGGATGTCCGGGCTGACGTCCGGGTCCAGTTCCTCGTGGTTGGGGTTGGCGTGGTGGCGGGTGTGCTTGTCCTGCCACCAGCCGTAGCTCATGCCGACGCAGAGGTTGCCCGCGATGCGGCCGGCGGCCTCGCTGGGCCGGCGCAGCCGGAACACCTGGCGGTGGGCTATGTCGTGGGCGACCAGTGCGATCTGGGAGAAGAGCACCCCCAGCACGCCGCCGATCGCCAGCTGCCACCAGGTGTGGCCGAGCATCGCGAACGCCGTCCACGCGCCGATGTACAGCGCGGCGACGCCGCCGATCCGGGCCACGTAGTAGCCGGGGCGGCGCTTCATCAGGCCGGAGTCGGTGATCCGCCGGGAGAGCGCGGAGAAGTCGCTTCCCTCGCAGGGCGCGCCGTCGTCGGCGGCCTTGTCGGGGAGCGGTGCGGCGGTGGCGAGCGCGGCCGCCGCGGCGGGCCTCACGCGGCGCGCCCGCGGGGTTGCGCGGTGCGGGCGCCGCCGGAGCGGGTGCCCCCTGAGCGGGAGCCGCCCGAGCGTCCGGCGGAGGTCCCCGCCGAGCCGCCGGCGGAACTGCCCGCCCCGCGGCCGGAGCCGCCGCCGGTGCGTGCGGCGTTGCCGCCGCCGCGGCCCGCGCCGCCCCGGCCGGAACCCGCGCCGGAGGCGCCGCCCGCCCGTGGCCTGCGCCTGCTGCCGCCGCGTCCGGTGGAGGTGCCGGAGGCGTGCGCCGCCGGCACCGGTGCCGCGATGGTGACCGGCACCCCGGAGGGCACCCGGGCACCGGTGATCCGGGCCAGTTCCTCGTCACCGGAGTGCACCCTCGCGGTACGCGGGGTGATCCGGGCCTTGGCCATCAGCCGTTCCATGTCGCGGCGCTGGTCGGACAGCACCAGCGTCACGACGCTGCCGGACGCGCCCGCGCGGGCGGTACGGCCGCCGCGGTGCAGGTAGTCCTTGTGGTCGGCCGGCGGATCGACGTTGACCACCAGGTCGAGGTCGTCGATGTGGATGCCGCGCGCGGCGACGTTGGTGGCCACCAGCGCGGTCACCTCGCCGTTCTTGAACTGGGTGAGGGTACGGGTGCGCTGCGGCTGGGACTTCCCGCCGTGCAGCGCGGCCGCCCGTACGCCGCTGGCCAGCAGGGTCTTGGCGAGCCGGTCCACGGCGCGCTTGCTGTCCAGGAAGAGCAGCACCCGGCCCTCGCGGGCGGCGATCCGCACGGTGGCGTCGCGCTTGTCCTCGCTGGTCACGTGGAGCACGTGGTGCTCCATGGTGGCGACGGCACCGGCCGACGGGTCCACCGCGTGCACCACCGGGTCGGACAGGAACCGGCGGACGAGGGTGTCCACGTTGCGGTCGAGGGTCGCGGAGAACAGCATCCGCTGGCTGCCCGGAACCACCTGGTTCAGCACCGCGGTGACCTGGGGCAGGAAGCCCATGTCGGCCATCTGGTCGGCCTCGTCGAGCACGGTGATGACGACCCGGTCGAGCCGGCAGTCGCCGCGCTCCACCAGGTCCCGCAGCCGGCCCGGGGTGGCGACGACGATCTCCGCGCCGCCGCGCAGCGCCGCGGCCTGGCGGCTGATCGACAGCCCGCCGACGACCGTGGCCAGCCGCAGGCGCAGCGCCCTGGCGTACGGGGTGAGGGCGTCGGTGACCTGCTGAGCGAGTTCGCGGGTGGGCACGAGCACCAGCGCGAGCGGCTGGCGCGGCTCGGCGCGCTGCCCGGCGGTGCGGGCCAGCATGGCCAGCCCGAAGGCGAGGGTCTTGCCGGAGCCGGTGCGGCCCCGGCCGAGGACGTCGCGGCCGGCCAGCGAGCTGGGCAGCGTCGCGCCCTGGATCGGGAACGGCACGGTGACGCCCTGCCGGGTCAGCTCCTCCGTCAGCGCGGCGGGCATGTCCAGCTCGGCGAAGGTGGTCGCGGCCGGCGGGGCCGGGGTGACCGTGGTGTAGACCGACTCCTCGGAGCCGGTGTCGGCGGGGCGTCCGCCGGAACGGCCGGAGCCGCGGGAGGCGCCGGGGCGGCCGCCGCCCTGCTGGGGGCCGCGCGGCTTGCGCCGGGCGCGGGCCGGACCGCCCGAATAGGACTGGCGATTTCTTTCAGGCATGCGTGAAGCCTTCCTCGAAGGCGGCGCGTGCCGAAAAAGACTCCGCAAAAGGTGACATCAGGCGGAGACCCGCAGAACGAGCCGGAGAGATGAACAGCGGAGGAGGTGAACTGCGGTGGAACGGAAAACGTCCATCCGTCCGGGATTCGCACCCAGGTACGGAAAAGCCGGGCCCCGCGCCCAAAGTAGCGGGACCCGGCTCGAGTACTACTCGTCCGATCAGGCCGGGACGATGTTCTCCGCCTGCGGGCCCTTCTGGCCCTGCGTGACGTCGAAGGTGACCTTCTGGCCTTCCTGGAGCTCACGGAAGCCCTGGGTGGCGATGTTCGAGTAGTGGGCGAAGACGTCGGCGCCGCCGCCGTCCTGCTCGATGAAGCCGAAGCCCTTTTCCGCGTTGAACCACTTAACGGTACCGGTTGCCATGTCTAACTTCCTCTGATGGTGCAGTTCCCGAACTCGCACTTTACGAGCCAGGTGTCGCTGCAATGACCCCATCTGGAGGCCGGAAAACAAAATGCGCCCGAGGGTCACATCCCGTCAGGCGCACACAGAGTTCATGGGTACCACAACCGCAACAATTAAACGGTAGCACACCTGCGGCGAAGTGCGCAGTACCGCCGCCGCGCCGCAGCCGTACCCAGCCGTGCCACGGCCGGGTGAGCTGGCAGAACGTGATCGTCCGGCCGGCGCGCCCGCCGGACGATCAGTGCCGCTGCTGGGCCTTCATCACGTCCCGCATCGCCGCGACCAGCGCGCCGCGGTACCGGTTCAGGTCGTCGGGGCTCGCCGGGCGGCCGCGCAGCGAGTTCGCCACGGCCGGGTCGGGGGCGAGGTCGTTGAAGCCGGTCAGGGTGAGCGAGAAGACGGCGCCGCCGTGCAGCACCCGCAGCTCCTCCGTCTGCGTGCTGATGGTCAGCAGATACGCCTCGTCGCCGAGGCCCGGGACGGCGGTGTCGTGCTCGGCCGGGGTGAGGTCGCCGGTGTCGAGGCCGCGCTGGTCCTCGAACTCGGCCCGCGGGTCGGTGCGTTTGTGCAGGTCGATGGTGACGAACACCTGGTACCTGCTGGTGACGGCGCCGGGGGTGCGGGCCCCGACCGACAGGGTGCAGTGGATCTGGTCGAGCGCGGGGCCCAGGTGGGCGGCGGCCGGGGTGACCGCCTCGGTGTCGGTGGCCTTGAGCGCGGTGGTGAGCGCTGCGAGGCCGTCGCCCGCGCAGGGGCTGGCGCCGAGCGTGTAGCCGTGCAGGTCGGGCCCCGCGCGGCGGTGGTCGTCGTACAGGTGCAGGCCGGCCGTCCACAGCGCGGACGCGACCGCGAGGCCGCCGAGTCCCCAGGTCCAGTGCCGCCGCGGCGGGAAGCGGAACCGGGAGCGGCCGCGGGTGCCGCGGGTGTCGTCGGCGTTGTCGGCGATCACATCGGGTCCGGGCTCCTCGGAGCCGCCGGTCAGTTCCGGCTCGGTGATCACGGCGTCCCTCCTCTCTCCTCGTCTCCTCGCGAACGGCCCGCCGGTGTGTGTATGCCCCGGCCGCGCCGTCCGGACCGACTTCCATGGGGTTTGTTCGGTGTCGAGGGCCCCGCGGGTTGCCCGGCGGCGCCTCCCCGTGGCGGCAGGGGGATCGCGCGGGCGACCGGCCACCGGCCGGTGGCCCGTCAACTCGCCCCAGCGGCCCGGGCCCCCGGGTCCGCTTATCGCACATACGGACCAACCCGCGGGGCGCCCCGCTCCGAATGGCTGGGTGGAGAGCCCCTCCACCCGGCGCGCCGGCCCCCAGCCGGCTCGTTGGTTCCCGCCCGAGCGAAGGACACAGCATGCAGCACACCAGCGCACGCGTATTGACGGCGATAGCGGTGGCCGCGGTCCCGCTGGCACTCCCGGCGGCGGCGTGGGCGGCGCCCGCCTCGCCCGACGTCCCGTGGGTGAGCTACCAGGCGACGCTGGACCCGGTCACCGCCAACCACGTGACCGGCAGCGGCACCGCGATGGTCCAGCTCTCCGGCAACACCGCGAAGATCACCGTGACCGCGTCCGGCCTGGTCGGCGGCGCCTCCCCGCACGCGATGCACCTCCACGTGGACGGCGGCGGGGTCTGCCCGAAGCCGAGCGAGGCCAAGCAGCACAACGGGCACAGCTCCACCGACGTCGCCGACGCGATGAAGGACTACGGCATGATCGGCACGTCGCTGACCACCAGCGGCGACAGTTCGGCCAAGAGCGCCCTGGCCGTCACCCGCTTCCCGTCCGGCTCGACCGTCCACTACAGCCGCACGCTGGAGGTCAGCGACGACGTCGCGGCCAACCTGAAGTCCGGCAAGGCGGTTCTGGTCGTCCACGGCATCGACTACAACGGCAACGGCAAGTACGACGACGTGCTCGGCGCCAGCGAACTGGACAAGTCGCTGCCCGCGGAGGCCACCGACCCGGCACTGTGCGGCGCGTTCACGACCTCGCAGATGACCACGATGCCCGGCGGTGGCGCGGACACCGGCGACGGCGCCACCCAGCACGGCCGCACCGACACGGGGATGGTCGCCGGCGGCAGCGCCGCGGCCCTGCTCGGCCTCGGCGTCGGCGGCTACGCGCTGCGCCGCCGGAACACCGCGGGCCGATGAACGACGACCCGGCGGGAGCGGCGGGCTCCGCGGACCCCGCGCGCGCCGGCCGTCCGGAAGGTCCGGACGGCCCGGCGTCCGCGGGCCCCGGCGCGCCGGGTGACCCGGTCGGCCCGGACGACCCGATCGGCCCCGCCGACCCGATCGGCCCCGCCCGCAAGGAAGTCGCGGACGCGGGCCCGGGGCGTACGCGGAACTCGCGCCGTACGGCGGCCTTGCTGGTCGCCTTCGCGGTGGCCTGCGTCGCCACCGGCGTGACGGTGATCCTGGCCGGCGCCGGCGGCGGTGCGAAGCCGCCGCCGCAGGCGGGCCCGGCCGCCGCCGGCACCATGCCGGGGATGCCCGGCATGCCGCACGTGACCGCCTCGGGGCCGCCCGCGCCGACCACCGCGGCCGGCACCCCGGCCGCCGGCGGCGCGCTGCCCGCGTCCCGCCCGACCGAACTGGACATCCCCGCGATCGGCGTCCACTCCGACCTGCTCGACCTGGGCCTGAACAAGAACGGCACCCTGGAGGTGCCGGGCAAGCCGCTCCAGGCCGGCTGGTACCACAACTCGCCGGCGCCCGGCCAGGTCGGCCCGTCGGTCATCCTCGGCCACGTGGACTCGTACGCCACCGGCCCGGCGGTCTTCTACAAACTCGGCGCGCTCCGCCCGCACGAGCGGATCACGGTGACCCGCGCCGACCGCAAGACGGCTGTCTTCACGGTCGACGCGGTCCGCTCGTACCGGAAGAGGGCCTTCCCGACCCTCGACGTGTACGGGAACACGTCCGACCCCGAGCTGCGCCTGATCACGTGCGGCGACTGGAACTCCCGCACGCGCAGCTACGACGGGAACACCGTCGTCTTCGCGCACCTGGCGACGTGACGTGCCGTCAGGTCACTTCTTGAAGGCGTAGTCCATCAGCTTCTTCGCGTCCGAGGTGCGCGCGGACACCGAGGAGGAGGAGAGCACCGTGCCGATCACGGTCTTCTTGCCGCGGGTGGCGGCGAAGACGAGGCAGTAGCCGGCCTCGGGGCCCGAGCCGGTCTTGACGCCGATGGTGCCGGAGTAGGTGCCCAGCAGGGTGTTGGTGTTGGTCCAGGACATGTAGCGGTAGCCGCCGGACTTGGTGGTGACCTTCTGCTTGGTCGACTTGGTCTTCACGACCGTGCGGAAGGTCGAGTACTTCATCGCGTTGCTCGCGAGCTTCGTCAGGTCGCGCGGCGTCGAGTAGTTCTTGCCGTTGCCTATGCCGTCGAAGGAGTCGAAGTGGGTGTTCTTCAGACCGAGCGACTTGGCGGTGGAGTTCATCGTGCCGATGAAGGACTTCACCCGGGCGGCGCGGGTGGAGCCGGTGCCGTACTTGTCGGCGAGCGCGTAGGCGGCGTCGCAGCCGGACGGCAGCATCAGACCGTAGAGCAGCTGCCGGACGGTGATCTTGTCCCCGACGATCAGGTGCGCGGACGACGCGCCCTTGGAGACGATGTAGTCGCTGTACGCCTTCTGCACGGTCACCTTGGCGTCCAGGTTGAGGTGCTTGTTGGCCAGGACCACCCGGGCGGTCATGATCTTGGTGGTCGAGCCGGTGGAGCGGCGGGTGTCGGCGGCCTTGGTGAAGAGGGTGGCGCCGGTGCCGTTGTTCATGACGTAGCCGCCCTTGGCGACGATGGACGGAGCCTTGGGCGCGGCCTTCGCGGCGGTCTTGGCGGCCGTGGCGGTCTTGGCCGCGGTGGTCGCGGCGCTCTTCGCGGTGGCGGGCGCGGCCTGCGGGGTGGCCTGGGCCGCGGGGGCGGCGAGCGCGCCCGCCGCGAGGAGGGCGGCGGCGGTGACCGCCGCGGCCGAGACCCGGCGGATGCCGCTGATGTCGGTTCTCACTACTGCTCCAGATGTTCGTGGGGCGGCGTGCGGAAGTGCCGCTCTGAGGAGAGACGTTGGGCGTGGCCCAACGGTGCGTCCTCGCAGGCAATATTTTCTGATATTCCATTTGATTGGTACCCGGGGGGCCGGGTTTCCGCGGGTACGGCAGACTCCTGCGGTGGCCCCGCGGTTCGCGGCGCGCGACGGGTGCGGTGAGGGGGGTGGGCGTGACGGAGCGGGGCGAAGAGCGGCTCGTGGTACGGCGGTTGCCTCCGGCGGCCGCCGGGGCGGTCCTGCTGCTGCACGGCGGCTACGAGCAGGACACCCGCGCGCCGTCCCGGCTGAACGTCCCCGCCCTGCGGATGCGGCCGTTCGCCACCGCCGTGGCCCGGGCCGCCGGGGGCCGGGGTGTGGCCGTCGCCGAGGCCCGCTACCGGTACCGGGGTTGGAACGGCGGGCGGGCCGACGCCGCGCGGGACGCCGCCGAGGCGGTCGAGCGGCTGGCGGAGCTGACCGGCGGAGCGCCCACCGTGCTGATCGGCCACTCCATGGGCGGGCGGGCCGCGCTGCGTGCGGCCGGCGCCGCGCACGTGGCCGGCGTGGTCGCCCTCGCGCCCTGGTGCCCGCCGGGCGAACCCGTCGCCCAACTCGCCCACCGTCGCCTGGTCTTCGCGCACGCCACCGCCGACCGCGTCACCTCGCCCGCCGAGTCGTTGCGGATGGCGGCCGATGCCCGCGCGGCCGGCGCCCAGGTGGCCCGGTACGAACTCCCCGGCGGCGACCACGCGATGCTCCGCCGGATGCGGGCGTGGCACCGCTTCGCGGCCCTCGGTGCCGCCGCCCTGCTCGGTCTCGCACCCGTGCCGGCCGAGATGTCCGCGGCCTTCGCCCGCCGCCCTGGCGACCCGGACGGCCTCGCCCTCCCGCTGCCCCGGGCCGCGTCGCCGCGCTCGTTGCCGTGAGCAGTGAACCGTGAGCCGTGACCGGAAGGGCCCGCCGGTTCGCGGCGCCCCGCACGCGCTGCACCTGCCGTACCGCGGAGAGCGACGGAAGCCCGCTCGGCACCGCCACCCCGCTCGCGTGGCCGCCGGAGGGCCGAGTACCGGGGCCGGGCGCCGTCCAGGCCCGCCCGGACCTCGCGGCCCGGCCGCTCCGCCCGCCCGCTCGGCCGGGTCGCCGCCCCTCTGCGGTCCTGCCCGCCCGGAGCAAGAATGGAGGTGGAGGCAGTTCCGCTATGCCCGAGCGAGGTGGTCCCGTGGACCAGGCAGCCATCAGCGTCTCCGGCCTCAGCAAGCAGTTCGGTTCCGTCCAGGCACTGGACTCCGTGGACTTCGACGTCGAGCCCGGCACCGTTTTCGGCCTGCTGGGCCCCAACGGAGCGGGCAAGAGCACCGCGATCCGCATCCTGACCACGATCGTGCGCCCCAGCAGCGGGCGCGCCGAGGTGCTGGGGCACGACGTCGTCAGCGAAGCCGTCACCGTCCGGAACCTGATCGGGCTGGCCGGGCAGTACGCGGCGGTGGACAAGAACCTCACCGGCCGGGAGAACCTGCGGCTGATCGGCCGCCTCACCCACGTCCGCCGCTCCCGGATCAGGCGGCGCGCGGGCGAGCTGCTGGAGCGCTTCGACCTGACCGCGGCCGGCGACCGCCCCGCGCGCACCTACTCCGGCGGCATGCGCCGGCGGCTGGACGTCGCCGCCGCGCTCGTCCCCGACCCGCCGGTGCTCTTCCTCGACGAGCCGACCACCGGCCTCGACCCGCAGAGCCGTATCGCGCTGTGGGAGATGATCCGCCAGCTGGTGGCCGACGGGACGACCGTGCTGCTGACCACCCAGTACCTGGAGGAGGCGGACCAGCTCGCCGAACGCGTCGTCGTCATCGACCACGGCCGGGCCATCGCCGACGGCACCCCCGCGCTGCTCAAGGCCGACCTGGGCAACACGGTCATCGAGCTCGACATGGGCGAGCCCGGCCGGGCCGTGCGGGCCGCGGAGGCGCTGCGCGACCGGGTGCCCGAGCCGCCCGACGTCGACGGCGTACGGCTCCGGCTGGTCTCTCGGGAAGGGTCCCGGCCGCTGCTCGGGGTGCTGCGCACGCTGGACGAGCGTGATCTGGTGCCCGCCGCCGTCGCGGTCAGGGAACCCAGCCTCGACGACGTCTTCCTGCAGTTGACCGGGCACCTCAGCGGTCCCGCGTCGCCCTCGGAAGGCGCGGACCCGCCCGCCGACGGCGATCCGCCGCCCGACGACGGTGAGTCCCGCGCCGACGGTGAGCCCCGCGGCGACGATCCTCCCCGCGGCGACGAACCCCGCGGCGGCCCGCCTCCCGGCGGCGGCTCCTCCTCCGCGGGCGCGGCCTCGTGACCGGGGCCGCCGCGTTGCGCCGCTACGCCGGCCGCGGAGGCGCGGACACCGGCGGCGCCCTGTCGCCCGGCCCGCCCACCCGGCCGCTGTCGCGCCTGACCCGCACCGCCCAGGACGGCATGGCGGTCGCCTGGCGGAACCTGATCGGGCTGCGCCGGGTGCCCCGGCTGCTGGTGTTCTCCACCATCCAGCCGCTGGTCTTCGTGCTGATGTTCCGCTACGTCTTCGGCGGGGTCGTCTCCCCCGCGCTGCACGGGGTCAGCTACGTCGACTTCCTGATCCCGGGCATCTTCGTGCAGACTGCGGTCTTCGGCGCCATGAACACCGCGATCGGCCTGGCCACGGACATGCAGACCGGGCTGATGGAGCGGTTCCGGTCGCTGCCGATGGCCAGATCGGCGGTACTGGTCGGCCGGACCCTGGCGGACCTGGTGCGGAACGTCTTCGTCGTGGCGCTGATGACGGCGGTGGGCTTCGCCATCGGCTTCCGCATCCACGCCGGGGTGCCGGCCTTCCTCTGCGGAATCCTGCTGGTGCTGGCCTTCGGGTTCGCGATGTCCTGGATCTTCGCGGTGGTCGGCATGGCGGTCGGCGACCCGGAGACCGCGCAGGCCGCGGCCTTCCCCGTCCTGGCCCCGCTGGTCTTCGCCTCCGCGGCCTTCATCCCGGTCAACACCATGCCCGGCTGGCTCCAGGCGTTCGCCCAGCACCAGCCGGTGTCCCGTACCGCCGAGGCGGTCCGTGCCCTGGTGCTCGGCGGGCCGACCGTCAACGACGTCTGGCAGGCGCTCGCCTGGGACGCGGGCATCGTCGCGGTCTTCGCGCCGCTCGGAGTGTGGCTCTACCGCCGGGCGGTATGACGTCGCGGCGCCCCTCCGACCCGCGCCCGTAAGCCTGGCCGTCCGCTCCCGTAAGCCCGGCCGTCCGCTCCCGTACCCCCGCGGAGCCGCGCCCGTAAGCCCGGCCGTCCGCTCCCGTACCCGCCCTCAGAACGCCGCGGCCGCCGCCGCCCCTGCGAAGGACAGCCCCACGCCCGTCCCCACGGTGAGCAGCAGGTAGGCCGCCGCGGTGACCAGTCGCCGCTTGGAGGTGAGCGTCAGCAGCTCGTACGAGAACGTCGACCACGTGGACAGCGCGCCGCAGAAGCCCGCGCCGAGCAGGTAGGTGCGCTCGGGGGTGAGGTGGGCGCCCATGCCGGTGCGCACCACGTAGCCGAGCAGCAGCGCGGCGGCGGAGTTGGCGGCGAAGGTGCCCAGCGGGAAACCGCTGGACAGGCGGTGGTTCGCCTCGGCGCCCAGCAGGTAGCGGATCGGCGCGCCCACGAGCGCGCCGGCCACCACGAGCAGCCAGTCGGCCACCGTCATCGCCCGCCACCTCCCGTGGCCCGCACGCGGGTCAGGAGTGCCCGGGTGCCGAGCGCGCCCACCGTCACCGCGGTCAGCGCCGCCGCCGGCGTCAGCAGCAGGTCCCCCACCGCGTAGCCGGGCTGCCCGCGGTGGAAGAGCAGCCGCACGTTGTCGGTGTAGTGGGAGAACGACGTGAAGCCGCCGAGCACCCCGGTGCCGAGCAGCGGGCTGATCAGCCGGGGCGCGTTCGGGAACCCGAACTTGACGGTCGCCATGAGGATGCCCATCAGCAGGCAGCCCGTCGTGTTGACCAGCAGGATCGTCCAGGGGAAGTCCGGCGGCTGGTAGTCCGGCCACAGCCGTTCGGCGCCGACGCGCGCGCACGCGCCCGCGGCCCCGCCGACCGCGACGGCGGCCACCACCGGCACCTGGGCTCCCGGGTGGTGGTCCGGGTGGTCACGGCGGCTCATGGCGATCTTGTGCGGCATTCCGCCACATTGGCAGGTTCTTCCCGCCGACTTGCCACGCCTCCGCGTGGGGCGACGCGTTTTTGGTCCGAGCGGGTGTGATTCCGCGGCCGCTTCGAGCAGGCAGCCCATTCGACGTAAAGATTCTGCCAAGCTGCTCCCGCAGTCCCCGCCCACTTCCCTCCGGGATGTCCGTTGGTATTTCGGTATTCCGCCGACGCTGGGATTTCCCTTGTCCATCGCAGAACCCGATTTCCTCCGGAGGATCGAGAGGAAACAGCCGCACGGTTTTCTCGTCGCGAGCGTGCGCGGTGTGGGCCAGGTCGATCTCCAGCCCTGTATCTGGACCGGCGTGCTCATCCTGGCCGGGCTGTGGGCCGCGGGCTGGCGGATCGGGCTGTTCGCGACGATCGGCACGCTGGTGTCGACCGCCACCGCCCACCTCGCCGGGGTCGACCGCTCCAACATCGCGCTCGGTCTGCAGGGCTACTGCGGATGCCTCACCGGGGTCGCCCTGGTCACCTCGCTGGGCGCCCACACGTCCACCTACGCTCTCGCCGTCGTCGGCGCGATCATGTGCACCGTGCTGATGGGCGCGCTCACCGTCCTGTTCAAGCCGTACGGCCTCACGGCGCTCACCGCACCCTTCTGCCTGGTCTCCGGGATCATGGTGGTCGGGGCGTCGTCCTTCAGCCGGGTCTGGCACGGCGCGGCCCCCGCGGGCTTCAGCAACACGGGAAGCACCTCGCTGTCCTGGAGCAACCTGTGGCACGCCTTCTTCACCAACGTGTCGCAGGTCTTCCTGGTGGACAAGTGGTACGTCGGCCTCATCATGCTGGTCGGCCTGGCCTGCGCCGGAGTGCGCGTGCTGCTGTGGACGGTGGCCGGCAGCGTCGTGGGCATCCTCGCCGCATGGGCCCTGGGCGCGCCGGCGTCGTCCATCGCCAACGGCATCTACGGCTACAACGCCGTCCTCGTCGCCATCGCCATGGGTGCGGTCTTCCTCGCCGCGACGGTGTGGAACGGCGTGTACACCCTCGTCGCCGCCGCGGTCACCACGAGTCTCACGGCGGCGTTGACGGCGATCTTCAAGACGTTCGGCGGCCACACCTTCACCTGGCCGTTCATCCTCACCACATGGGCGTTCATGGCGGCTGTCCCGGTGCTGACCCGATTTCGGCCGGCCGACTGACCGCCCGACGACCCGCCTTTCCCTGCTGGACTCCCCGAGGAAGGTAACGACGTGAATCTCGCCCCTCGCGAGGTAGACAAACTGCTGGTGTACGTGGTGGCCGATCTGGCACGGAAACGCCAGGGCCGCGGTCTTAAGCTGAATTACAGCGAGTCCGTCGCACTGATCACCGAGGCGATTCTGGAAGCCGCCAGGGACGGCAAGAGCGTGGCCGACTGCATGGAACTCGGCCGGCATGTCGTCGGAGAGGACGACACCATGCCGGGCGTGCGCGACATGCTCGGGCTGCTCCAGGTCGAGGCGTCCTTCGTGGACGGCACCAAACTGGTGTCCTGCCACGACCCCATCGGCGGCTGACCGCGGTGCCGGAGCGCTGCCGGGTGGTCGCCGTCCGCGGCCACGAGGCCGGGTCCGGGCAGGAACTGTCGGAGTCGGCCGGCCCCGAGGTGCCCGTGGTCGGCAGCGGTCGCGAACTGTTCCGGTGCGTCTCGCGGCTGCGCGGCCAGGGCGAGCAGGTGTGCGTCGTCCCCATGACGCTGGGCCGGCACCCGGACCTCGTCGCGGACACCGCCCGTACCCTGCGGGCGCTTCCGGCCGGCGAGCGGCACGGCACGGTGCTCGCCGAGCCGTTCGGCACCTCGCAGCACCTGGTCGCCTGGCTGCGGGCGGCGGCGGGCCGGATTCCCGCGGACAGCGCCCTGCTGCTCACCGCGCCGTCCGGGGACCCGTTCGACGACGCCGAGTTGTACCGGCTCGGCAGCCTGGTCGGCCGGCACGGCGGTCACGAGCTGGTCGAGGTCGCGTTCCTCGGGGGCACGCCCGATCCGGGCGAGGGCGTACGCCGCTGCGCGCTGCTCGGCGCCTCCGCCGTGACGCTGCTGCCCGCCGCTTTCGTGCCGCCCGAGATCCCCGGCGACGCCCGGGTGCCGGTCCACCGGCACGGCCCGCTGCTCTCCCCGGCGGCGCTGGCCCGGGTGCTCGCCGAGCGGGTCGCCGACGCCCGACGCCGGTGGACCGAGCACGGTGACGACGGCGTCGCCGCCGCGCTGGGCTACGCCGACGACCACGGCTACGCCCACACCCACGGCCCCGGCGTCCATGACCACGGCCATGGCCACGTCCATGACCACGGCCACGAGCACAGCCACGGGCTCGCGCACGAGCACGGCCACCCCCACGCGCACCCGCATCAGCACCCACCGGCGCCTCACCATCCGCCCGCCCCTGGTGCGGGCCAAGTCAACAGGAGTACGTCATGACGCCCCGTCAGAAGTACCTGTACGGCGAAGGTCCGATCGAGATCAACGCCGGCCGCCGCACGGTCAAGCTCTCCGTCAGCAACACCGGTGACCGGCCGGTCCAGGTCGGTTCGCACTACCACTTCTTCGAGGTGAACTCGGCGCTGCTCTTCGACCGGCAGCAGGCGCTCGGCATGCACCTCAACATCGCGGCCGGCACCGCCGTACGCATCGAGCCCGGCGACACGCGGGAGGTCGAGCTGTGCGAGTACGCCGGCACCGGCCGCCTCGTGGGCTTCAGCGGGCTGCTCAACGGCAGCACCGCCTCCCACCCGATCAGGGTCGAGGCGGTGCGCAAGGCGATCGAGCGCGGCTACCAGGGCGCCCAGGAGTCGGCCGGCACCGACTCCGGTGCCGCCGGGACACCTCCGAAGCCCACCAAGAAGTCCCAGCAGAAGAAGGGTTCGCACTGATGCCGATCCTGCCCCGCAAGCAGTACACCGACATGTTCGGTCCGACCGTCGGTGACCGCTTCCACCTGGCGGACACCAATCTCGTGGTCGAGGTCGAGAAGGACTTCAGCGAGGGCCAGTACGGCGACGAGGTCCTCTACGGCGGCGGCAAGACCATGCGGGACGGCATGGCCTCCGACCCGCAGGCGACCGCCGCCCAGGGGGCGCTCGACACCGTCATCACCAACGTCGTGGTCATCGACCCGATCGTCGGAGTCGTCAAGTGCGACATCGGCATCAAGGACGGGATGATCGCGGGCATCGGCAAGTCGGGCAACCCGCAGACCCAGAACAACGTCCACCCCGACCTGGTCATCGGGCCCGGCACCGAGGCGATCGCCGGCGAGCACCTCATCGCCACCGCGGGCGCCATCGACAGCCATGTGCACCTGATCGCCCCGCAGCAGGCCGAGCAGGCCCTCACCAACGGCATCACCACCCTGATCGGCGGCGGCACCGGACCGTCCGACGGCTCCAACGGCACCACCTGCACCCCCGGCCCGTACAACATCGCGCGACTGCTGCAGGCGGCCGAGGGCCTGCCGGTGAACCTCGGCATCATGGCCAAGGGCAACGGCAGCCTGCCGGAGGCGCTCAACGAGCAGATCGTCGCCGGCGCGTGCGCGCTGAAGGTCCACGAGGACTGGGGCGCCACCCCCGCGGTGATCGACAACGCGCTCAACGTGGCCGACCGGCACGACGTGCAGGTGGCGATCCACACCGACAGCCTCAACGAGTCCGGCTTCTTCGAGGACACCCGCTCGGCGATCGACGGCCGCACCATCCACACCTTCCACAGCGAGGGCGCCGGCGGCGGTCACGCCCCGGACATCATGCGGGTCGCGGGCGAGC
The DNA here is from genome assembly GCF_040702025.1 of Streptomyces sp. NPDC088194. NCBI lineage: Bacteria > Bacillati > Actinomycetota > Actinomycetes > Kitasatosporales > Streptomycetaceae > Streptomyces > Streptomyces sp. NPDC088194. The sequence continues at coordinate 23,922 of NZ_JBFBIV010000105.1, forward strand.
CCAACATCCTGCCCTCCTCGACCAACCCGACGCTGCCGTACACCCGGAACTCCGTGGACGAGCTGCTGGACATGGTGATGGTCTGCCACCACCTCAGCCGCGACATCCCCGAGGACGTCTCGTTCGCCGACAGCCGGGTCCGGGCCGAGACGATCGCCGCCGAGACGGTCCTGCACGACCTCGGCGTGATCAGCATGTTCTCCTCCGACTCCCAGGCGATGGGCCGGGTCGGGGAGTCGGTCACCCGCGCCTTCCAGACCGCGCACCACTGCAAGGACCAGTTCGGCCCGCTCGAGGGCGACTCCCCGCGCAACGACAACCAGCGGGTGCTGCGCTACCTGGCGAAGCTCACCATCAACCCGGCGATCGCCACCGGCATCTCGGACCACATCGGCTCGATCGAGAAGGGCAAGATCGCCGACATCGTGCTCTGGCCGATCCACTCCTTCGCCGCCAAGCCGAAGATGGTGATCAAGGGCGGCATCATCTCCTGGGCCCAGATGGGCGACCCCAACGCCTCGCTGCCGACGCCCCAACCGGTGATCTACCGGCCGATGTTCGGGCAGTACGGCAAGGCGCTGCCGTCCACGCACGTCACCTTCATGTCGCAGGCCGGCATCGCCGCCGGGGTCCCGGCCGAACTGGGCCTGCGGCGCAAGATCCTGCCGGTCGGCCGTACCCGCACCATCGGCAAGCACAACATGGTGCGCAACAGCGAGCTGCCGGACATCAGGATCGACCCGGAGACGTTCAAGGTCACCCTCAACGGCAAGGTCGCGACCATCGATCCGGCCGCCGAGCTGCCCCTCAACCACCTGTTCTTCCTGGTCTAGGGCATGTACCGCGACGAGCAGGGCGAGACGTTCTTCGCCCCCAGCCACTGCTTCTCCAGCGCGGTCAGCGAACCGTCCTGCCGCATCCGC
>NZ_JBFBIV010000106.1:0-24610 GCF_040702025.1 Streptomyces sp. NPDC088194
GCCGGCCGTCAGGTGCGGGCGGCTGCGCGGAACCGGAGGGACCGCGCGGCCGCCGCCGGTCAGATCTCGAAGACCTCGCTGACCAGGTTCTGCTGCTGCTCCTGGTGCCGCTTCGCCGAACCCACCGCGGGCGACGACGAGGACGGCCGCGAGACGCGGCGCAGCCGGTCCGCGTTGTCCGGAGCGGCGCCCAGCACCAGGTCGAGGTGGTCGATCAGGTTCAGCGCGATGAACGGCCACGCGCCCTGGTTGGCCGGCTCCTCCTGGGCCCAGACGAACTTCTGCGCCTTGGTGAAGGGCGCCAGCGCCTGCTGGATCTCCGCACCGGGCAGCGGGTAGAGCCGCTCGATCCGGATGATGGCCACGTCGCCGGCACTGCGCTTGTCCCGCTCGGCGATCAGGTCGTAGTAGACCTTGCCGGTGCAGAAGACGACCTTGCGGACCTCTTCCGGCTTCACCGTGGTGTCACCGATCACCGGCTGGAACTGGCCGGTGGTGAAGTCCTCGGCCTTCGACGCCGCCGCCTTCAGCCGCAGCATCGACTTCGGGGTGAAGACGATCAGCGGCTTGTGGTGCGGGTTGTGCACCTGCCAGCGCAGCAGGTGGAAGTAGTTCGCCGGGGTGGTCGGGAACGCGACGGTCATGTTGTTCTGCGCGCACAGCTGGAGGTAGCGCTCGATCCGGGCCGAGGAGTGGTCCGGGCCCTGGCCCTCGTAGCCGTGCGGCAGCAGCAGCGTGACGCCGGAGGTCTGGCCCCACTTCTGCTCGGCCGCCGAGATGTACTCATCGATGATCGAGGAGGCGCCGTTGGCGAAGTCGCCGAACTGGGCCTCCCACATCACCAGCGACTCCGGGCGGGCCAGCGAGTAGCCGTACTCGAAGCCCATCGCGGCGTACTCGCTGAGCAGCGAGTCGTACACGTTGTAGCGGGCCTGGTCCTCCGACAGGTACAGCAGCGGGGTGTAGTCCTCGCCGGTCACCCGGTCGATGAGCACCGCGTGCCGCTGGCCGAAGGTGCCGCGCCGGGAGTCCTGGCCGGCCAGCCGGACCGGGGTGCCCTCCAGCAGCAGCGAGCCGATCGCCAGCGTCTCGCCCATGCCCCAGTCGATGGTGCCGTCCTCGACCATGGCCGCCCGGCGCTGCAGCTGCGGCAGCAGCCGCGGGTGCACCGTGACGTGGTCGGGGATGTTCACCTGGGACTCGGCGATCCGCTTGACGACCTCGCTGGAGACCGCGGTCGGCACCGCGACCGGGAACTCGGCCTGGTTGTCCTGGCTCGGGCTCTCCGGCGGCGCGGCGACGGCCTCGCGCACCTCGGTGAAGACCTTCTCCAGCTGGCCCTGGTAGTCCTGAAGCGCCTGCTCGGCCTCTTCCAGGGTGATGTCGCCACGGCCGATCAGCGACTCGGTGTAGAGCTTGCGCACCGAGCGCTTCTTGTCGATCAGGTCGTACATCAGCGGCTGGGTGAAGGCCGGGTTGTCGGACTCGTTGTGGCCGCGGCGGCGGTAGCAGATCAGGTCGATCACGACGTCCTTGTTGAACGCCTGCCGGAACTCGAAGGCCAGCCGCGCCACGCGGACCACGGCCTCCGGGTCGTCGCCGTTGACGTGGAAGATCGGCGCCTCGATCATCCGGGCCACGTCGGTGCTGTACATCGACGAGCGCGCGGACTCCGGGGCGGCGGTGAAGCCGACCTGGTTGTTGATCACCACGTGCACGGTGCCGCCGGTGCGGTAGCCGCGCAGCTGCGACATGTTGAGCGTCTCGGCCACCACGCCCTGGCCGGCGAAGGCCGCGTCGCCGTGCAGCGCGACCGGCAGCACCGTGAAGTCGGTGCCGGCCTTGTTGATGACGTCCTGCTTGGCGCGGGCGATGCCCTCGATGACCGGGTCGACGGTCTCCAGGTGCGAGGGGTTCGCGGCGAGCGAGACGTTGATCTGCTCGCCGTCCAGGCCGGTGAAGTTGCCCTCGGCGCCCAGGTGGTACTTCACGTCGCCGGAGCCGTGCATCGACTTCGGGTCGAGGTTGCCCTCGAACTCGCGGAAGATCTGCGCGTACGACTTGCCGACGATGTTCGCCAGGACGTTCAGCCGGCCGCGGTGGGCCATGCCGATGATGACCTCGTCCAGCCGGGACTCGGCGGCCGCGTCCAGCACCGCGTCCAGCAGCGGGATGACCGACTCGCCGCCCTCCAGCGAGAACCGCTTCTGGCCGACGTACTTGGTCTGCAGGAACGTCTCGAACGCCTCGGCGGCGTTCAGCCGGCGCAGGATGCGCAGCTGCTCCTCGCGCTCGGGCTTGGCGTGCGGGCGCTCGATCCGGTCCTGGATCCACTTGCGCTGCTTGGGGTCCTGGATGTGCATGTACTCGACGCCGACGGTCCGGCAGTACGAGTCGCGCAGCACGCCGAGGATGTCGCGCAGCTTCATCAGGGACTTGCCGGCGAAGCCGCCGACCGCGAACTCCCGCTCCAGGTCCCACAGGGTCAGCCCGTGCTCCAGGACGTCCAGGTCCGGGTGCTTGCGCTGGCGGTACTCCAGCGGGTCGGTGTCGGCCATCACGTGGCCGCGCACCCGGTAGGAGTGGATCAGCTCGAAGACCCGGGCGGCCTTGGTGACGTCGTCGTCGTGCGCGGTGTCGATGTCGGTGCGCCACCGCACCGGCTCGTACGGGATGCGCAGCGCGGCGAAGATGTCGTCGAAGAAGTCGTTCTCGCCGAGCAGCAGCTGGCTCATGATCCGCAGGAACTCGCCGGAGGCGGCGCCCTGGATCACCCGGTGGTCGTAGGTGCTGGTCAGCGTCATGACCTTGGAGATGCCCAGCTTGTTCAGGGTGTCCTGCGAGGTGCCCTGGAACTCGGCCGGGTAGTCCATGGAGCCGACGCCGAGGATCATCGACTGGCCGGGCATCAGACGCGGCACCGAGTGCACGGTGCCCAGCCCGCCGGGGTTGGTCAGCGACGCGGTGACGCCGGAGAAGTCGTCCATGGTGAGCTTGCCCGAGCGGGCCCGGCGCACGATGTCCTCGTACGCCTGCCAGAACTCGAAGAAGTTCAGCGTCTCGGCCTTCTTGATGGCCGCGACCACGAGCTGGCGGTCACCGTTCGGCTTCACCAGGTCGATGGCCAGGCCCAGGTTGACGTGCTCGGGCTTGACCAGCGTCGGCTTGCCGTCCTTCAGCGCGAAGGAGTGGTTCATCGCCGGCATCGTCTTCAGCGCCTGCACCATGGCGTAGCCGATGAGGTGGGTGAAGGAGACCTTCCCGCCCCGGGCCCGCTTGAGGTGGTTGTTGATGACGATGCGGTTGTCGAAGAGCAGCTTCACCGGGATCGCCCGCACCGAGGTGGCGGTGGGCAGCTCCAGGGAGGCGTTCATGTTCTTCGCCACGGCGGCGGCCGGGCCGCGCAGCGGCACGTACTCCGTCTCGGCGGCGGCGGGCGCCGCGGCCGGGGCGGCGGCGGGCTTGGCCGCGGGGGCCGGCGCCGCGGGCTGCGCCGCGGGAGCGGGCTGAGCCGGGGCGGGAGCCTGCGCGGCCGGCTTGGCGGCGGCCGGGGCCGGCGGGGCCGGAGCGGCGGGCGCGGCGGGGGTCGCCGGCGCGGTCGGAGCCGCCGGAGCCGGGGCAGGCGCCGCGGCGGCCTGCGGGCCGGCAGGCGCGGAAGGAGGCGTGGAACCGGGCACGCCCGCGCTGGCGCGGGCGGCGGCGCCCGAGGCACCGCCCTGGCCCGCGGGAGCGGCCGGAGCGGCGGAGCCGTCCGGCTTGTAGTCGGCGAAGAAGTCCCACCAGGCTCGGTCTACCGAGTTCGGGTCCTGGAGGTACTGCTGGTAGATCTCGTCCACGAGCCACTCATTCGGGCCGAAACCCGCTGCGGGGCCCTCGCCCTGCGCTTCGTGGTCGGTGGAGACACTAGAGCTATTGGGGGACTGTGGCGACACGGCGGCAACCGCCCTCTTCCGCTTCACAAGATGGTGGACAGCGGGAATAAAGGCTACGCCTACCTGACCCGTTCACGCAGTTTAGGGGGCCAGTCGTCGCGCAAGTCACACCCGAAGACTGGTTTCGGGACGGATCGTGGCGGGAAAGTGGTCCCTCTTGTGGGTTCGCCGGGCCAGTGGTCTATGCCATCCGCCCGGTCTGCGGCGGCGTCGCACGTCACCGCCATGCCGCCGCGTCAACGCGGCTGCGGCGGCATCCCCGGGAGGGTGACGTGGATGCGGCAGCCACGCGGGGATTCGGCCACCTCGATCCGGCCACCGTGCAGATCCACCGCCCAGCGGGCGATCGCCAGGCCGAGACCGGTGCCGCCGTCCGTGCCCGGATGTGAGCCCCGGTGGAAGCGGTCGAAGACCCGGACCCGGTCCGCCTCGGGGATGCCCGGGCCCTCGTCGCGCACCTCCAGGTCCAGGCTGCCCGGCGCCGACCCGCCGCGGGCCCGCACGGTGACCCGGCCGCCGGGCGGGCTGTGCTTCATCGCGTTGTCCACCAGGTTCGCCACCACCTGGTGCAGCCGCTCCCCGTCGGCGTACGCCACCAGCTCCGGCGGCGACACGTCCAGGTGCAGCGGCACGTCCGCGCGGGCCCGGGTGAGGGTGCCGCCGGCCTTGCCGCGGTCGGCGCCCAGGCTGGCGGTCTTCAGCACCGCCGACAGGTACGGCCACACCTCGAACCGCTTGGCGTCCAGCCGCACCGCCCCGCTGTCCAGCCGGGACAGGTCGAGCAGCTGGCTGACCAGCTTGCCCAGCCGCTCGGTCTGCTGCAGGGCCAGCCGCATGGTCTCCGGGTCGGCGGCCGAGACGCCGTCCACCACGTTCTCCAGCACCGCGCGCAGCGCCGCGATCGGCGTCCGCAGCTCATGTGAGACATTCGCCACCAGCTCCTTGCGGTGCCGGTCCACTGCGGCCAGGTCGGCGGCCATCCGGTTGAAGGTCTCGGCGAGCTCGCCCACCTCGTCGCGGCGCACCCGGGCCACCCGGCGGGTGTAGTCGCCGCCCGCCATCGCCCGCGCCACCGCGGTCATCTCGCGCAGCGGCGCGGTCAGGTTGGTGGCGACGATCTGCGTGATCAGCAGCGAGGCGATGATCGAGAAGATCGTGATCACCCGGATCTCGGTCCGCGAGTGGATCGCCAGCGTCACCAGCAGCGTGGTGATCATCACGGAGGCGATCACCAGCGCCTGCAGCGCCGCCTTGATCGAGCGGGTCGGGTCCCAGGGCCGCAGCGCCTCCCACAACTGCCGCAGCCACCCGCGGACCACCTGCCGGCCGCGCAGCACGACCGCCGGCACCCTGCCCCGGGCCGGTCCCGAGCCGCGCAGGGCCCGCGCCGGGTTCCGGGTGCGCGCAGGGTCCCCGGTGGGCCCCTGGCTCATGGCGCCGGGTTCTCCAGCGCGTAGCCCACGCCGTGCACGGTACGAATCCGCTCGGCGCCGATCTTGCGGCGCAGCGCCTTGACGTGGCTGTCCACGGTGCGGGTGCCGGACGCGTCGGTCCAGTCCCACACCTCGGCGAGCAACTGCTCGCGGGAGAGCACCGCCCGTGGCTGGTGGGCCAGGCACACCAGCAACTCGAACTCGGTCGGGGTCAGGTGCACGTCGCTGCCGCCGACCCGGACCCGGCGCTGGGTGTGGTCGATCTCCAGGTCGCCCAGGTGGATGCTGGCGCCCCGGACGGTGGAGGCCGCGTCGGCGGCCCGCTCCACCCGGCGCAGCAGGACGTGCACCCGCGCGGCCAGTTCGCGCATGGAGAACGGTTTGGTCATGTAGTCGTCGGCGCCGACGCCGAGGCCGACCAGCATGTCCGTCTCGTCGTCGCGCGCGGTGAGCATCAGCACCGGAACGGGCCGGTCGGCCTGCACCCGCCGGCAGACCTCCAGCCCGTCGTACCCGGGGAGCATCACGTCGAGCACCAGCAGGTCGGGTTGCCAGGCGTGGGCCGCGTCGACCGCGGACGGCCCGTCGCCCGCGGTGCGGACCTGGAACCCCTCGGCCTGGAGGCGGGCCGCGATGGCCTGAACTATCGTCTGGTCGTCCTCGACCACCAGAACCCGGCGCTGCGCGCCTGTTGTCTGTGCGCTGTCCACTTCCGCTTCCGCCCCACAAGCTCGTCCGTTACCGGCAGCGTACGGGGCGGGCCGCTGCCCTGACTATGACGCCTTCACGCCTTGACGGCTACATGCACCACATCGGGCACGCCACGCGCGACCGGAACCTCAAGGCTGCGCACCCCGGTGTACCCCGCCCCCTTGAGTGCGGTCTCGAAGGCGGCCGAGGGCTGCGCGGACCACACGGCCAGGACACCGCCGGGGCTGAGCAGCTCCCGGCAGTCGTCGAGGCCGCTGGGACTGTAGAGACTGCCGTTGTTGTCGGTGACTGTCCAGTCCGGGCCGTTGTCGATGTCCAGACAGAGCGCGTCGTAGCCGCCGGCGGGCGGGCGCGCGCCCGCGCCGGCGGGCTCCGTACCGGACCGCTCGCCGGGCGCCGTCCGCAGGTAGGCCGGCAGGTCCGCGGTGATCAGCCGCACCCGCGGGTCGTCCAGCGCGCCGTCGGTGTGCGCCGCGAAGTGGCCGGCCCGGTGCCAGTCGATCACCGCCTGCTCCCGCTCGACCACGTCGATCCGCGCCCAGCGCGGTTGGCCGGCGGCCTGGGCCAGCGAGAAGCCGACGCCGAGCCCGCCGATCAGCACGCTCGGCCGGTCCCGGCCGGCCGGCAGCGCGTCCAGCGCCACGTCGACCAGCAGCCGCTCCGAGCGGCCGTCGGAGGTGTCCATCAGGAAGGTGCCGTTGGCGATGATCTCCAGGTGCGCGCCGCGCCGGCGCAGCACCGCCTCCCCGTACGGGCCGTCGCGCCGGTCCAGCACGACCGGTCCTTCGCCGGTCAGGAGGCCGGGACCAGGGGTCGGGAAGCGCGGGTCACGCGTGTTCAAAGCCGCCATGACCCCATTTTGACGGACCCGCGGCAAACCCATGGCCGGACGTCGGCCGCCGCGCCATCGGGCGTTCAACTCCCGTACCGGAGGACTTCCGTTGTTCTGTGCCCGCAGATGGTCCGGGCCCCTGGGGCGCGGCGTAGGTTCCGGCCATGTCGCCCATTCTGAACAGCCCGATGGCCAAGCGGCTCCTGCGCCCTGCCACGACGCTCGTCGACCAGCGCGTCCAGCGCCCCGTCTCCCGGCTGCGCAAGGAACTGGACGCCCTGCGGCGGGAGGTGAAGGAGCTGGAGCAACTGCGCCGGCAGGTCGGCGAGCTGCGCGGCCAGGAGTACGCGGTCGGGCTGCTCTTCGACCGCACCGGCCGCAGCGGCCCCCGGCTGCCCACCGCGGCGCAGATCGACACGCTGGTGGCCGAGGTGGCGAAGGTCAGCGGGACCGACCCGAAGGCAGCCCGGCGCAACGTGACGGTCGCGTTCCGCAACGTGATCGCGCTGGAGGCGCTGGCGGTGGGCCGGCTCGCCGGCTCCACCCAGAACGTCTGCGGCAAGCTCGCCACGGTGCCGCTGCTCGACCCGCCCAACGCGGAGGTGCTGGAGATCGGCACGCTGTACGGGCTCTTCTCGGCGACGATGCTGCGGATGCTGCACCGCGCGGGGATAGAGCCCGAGCTGACGATCGTGGACCCGCTGGTCGGTACGCAGCTCCAGCCGGGCGGGCTGGAGGGCCTCGACCCCACGGGTACGCCGGTCCGGCTTGACGTGGTCCGGGCGAACCTGGCGCTCGGGGGGAAGGCGGGTGAGCGGGCCCGGGTGCAGGTCGGCTTCTCCGGCGACCCCGACGTGCGGGCGGCGGTCTCCGACCGCGAGTACGGCGTGATCGTCATCGACGGGGACCACTCCGCGCAGGGCGTCACCGAGGACCTCGAGTGGGCCGAGACCATCGCGGCCCCGGGCGCGGTCGTGGTCCTCGACGACTACGGCGACAACAAGTGGGCCGGCGTCCAGGAGGGCGCGGACGCCTACCTCGCCGGCTCCACCCGTTTCGACCTGGTCGGACGCGTTTCCACCTCGGCGTTTCTGCGGGCGCGGGACTGACCCACCGGGGTGCCCCGTCCTGTCGGTTCCGGGACCACCCGCCGGTGTTGGGCTTGTCGCGCCGTTCTCCCCCAGAGCTTCGCCTGGGAGGTACCCCCACGCGCCCCTGTGTTCGTGACGGCTCTTCCGCGAAAAGAGCGTTGTCGCAGGCTCGGGGGGCACGGGGGTGCCCCCGGAGAAGCCGCACCAATTCCAGGGGCGCGGGGAACTGCGCGACCAGCCCACCACCGGCCGCGAGGTCCCGGAGCCGACGGGAACCCCCCTCCCGGGGGGCGCGGGGTGCCCTGATCGCTCAGGGCGAACGTGGGGCCGGGAACACGGGCGGAGCCCTTTGCATTGAGTCAGGTGTACTCAACTTGCTTGCAAAGGGAGCGATCATGGCGTTTGAGCCGAAGAGTTCCAACCTCACCCTCCCCGTACTGCCGCTCGACGGCGAGGTCGTGCTGCCCGGCATGGTCGTACCGCTCGACCTGACGGACAGCGAAGTGCGGGCCGCGGTGGAGGCCGCCCAGGCGGCCCACACCGGGGACGCGCCGGGCAAACCCCGCGTGCTCCTGGTGCCGAGGGTCGATGGGAATTACGCGGCCGTGGGCACCCTCGGGACGGTCGAGCAGGTCGGGCGGCTGTCCGACGGCGACCCCGGCGCGGTGATCAAGGGCCGCTCGCGGGTGCGGATCGGCGCGGGTACGACCGGACCGGGTGCGGCCTTGTGGGTGGAGGGCACCGTGGTGGAGGAGCCCGCGCCGCAGGGGGCGCCCGGCACCGTGGCCGAGCTGATGAAGGAGTACAAGGCGCTCGCCACCAGCTGGCTGCGCAAGCGCGGCGCCTGGCAGGTGGTCGACCGCGTGCAGCAGATCGACGACGCCGGGCAGCTCGCCGACAACTCCGGCTACTCCCCGTTCCTGAGCGTGGAGCAGCGCGTGGAGCTGCTGGAGACCGCCGACCCGGTGGCCCGGCTGAAGCTCGCCACGCAGTGGCTGCGCGACCACCTCGCCGAGCAGGACGTCGCCGAGACGATCCGCAAGGACGTCCAGGAGGGCATGGAGAAGCAGCAGCGCGAGTTCCTGCTCCGCCAGCAACTGGAGGCGGTCCGCAAGGAGCTGGCCGAGCTGAACGGCGACCCCGACAACGAGACGGACGACTACCGGGTCCGGGTGGAGTCCGCCGACCTGCCCGAGAAGGTCCGCGAGGCCGCCCTGAAGGAGGTCGAGAAGCTGGAGCGCTCCTCGGACGCCTCCCCGGAGGGCTCGTGGATCAGGACCTGGCTGGACACCGTTCTCGAACTGCCGTGGAACACCACCACCGAGGACACCTACGACGTCGCGGGCGCACGGGCCGTGCTGGACGCGGACCACTCCGGCCTCGACGACGTGAAGGAGCGGATCACCGAGTACCTGGCGGTCCGCAAGCGCCGGGCCGACCGCGGTCTCGGCGTGGTCGGCGGCCGTCGCGGCGGCGCGGTCCTGGCGCTGGTCGGGCCGCCCGGGGTCGGAAAGACCTCGCTCGGCGAGTCCGTGGCCCGCGCGATGGGCCGCGAGTTCGTCCGGGTGGCGCTCGGCGGCGTCCGCGACGAGGCCGAGATCCGCGGCCACCGCAGGACGTACGTGGGCGCGCTGCCCGGCCGGATCGTGCGCGCGATCAAGGAGGCCGGGTCGATGAACCCGGTGGTGCTGCTCGACGAGGTCGACAAGGTCGGCTCGGACTACCGGGGCGACCCGGCGGCCGCGCTGCTCGAAGTTCTCGACCCGGCGCAGAACCACACCTTCCGCGACCACTACCTGGAGGTCGAACTCGACCTGTCCGACGTGGTGTTCCTGGCCACCGCCAACGTGCTGGAGGCCATCCCCGAGCCGCTGCTGGACCGGATGGAGCTGGTCCGGCTCGACGGCTACACCGAGGACGAGAAGGTCGTCATCGCCCGCGACCACCTGCTGCCCCGCCAGCTGGAGCGCGCGGGCCTGGCGGCCGACGAGGTGAGCCTGGACGAGGACGCGCTGCGCCGGCTGGCCAGCGAGTACACCCGCGAGGCGGGCGTGCGGAACCTGGAGCGGACCGTGGCGCGCCTGCTGCGGAAGATCGCCGCGCAGCACGAACTGGGCGACCGGGAACTGCCGTTCGCGGTCGGCCCGGGCGACCTGCGGGCCCTGATCGGCCGGCCGCACCACGTGCCCGAGGCCGCGCAGGACCCGGAGGAGCGGCGCACCGCCGTACCGGGCGTGGCCACCGGCCTCGCGGTCACCGGCGCGGGCGGCGACGTGCTCTACATCGAGGCGTCGCTGGCCGACCCGGAGACCGGCGGGTCCGGGCTCCAGCTCACCGGCCAGCTCGGTGACGTGATGAAGGAGTCCGCGCAGATCGCGCTCTCCTTCCTGCGCTCGCGCGGCGCGGAACTGGAGCTGCCGGTCGGCGACCTCAAGGACCGCGGCGTCCACCTGCACGTGCCGGCCGGCGCCGTGCCCAAGGACGGCCCGAGCGCGGGTGTCACCATGACCACCGCCCTCGCGTCCCTGCTGTCCGGCCGCCGGGTGCGTACCGACGTCGCCATGACCGGTGAGGTGTCCCTGACCGGCCGGGTGCTGCCCATCGGCGGGGTCAAGCAGAAGCTGCTGGCCGCGCACCGCGCCGGGATCACCACCGTGGTGATTCCCAAGCGCAACGAGGCCGACCTCGACGACGTCCCCGCGGAGATCCTCGGCGTGCTCGATGTCCACCCGGTCAGCGACGTCCGCCAGGTGCTGGCGCTGGCCTTGGAGCCGGCGGAGGCGGACACCCCCGCCGAGGAGGTCCCGATCGCCGCGTGACCACCTCCCGGTGGTGGGTTGGGCCCCGCCGCCGCGGTTGCTCGCCGTTCCCGGCCGCAGGCCGGTGGCCTGCCGAGCGCGCGGTTCCCCTCGCCCCTGTTGGTGCGGCTCCCTCCTCGCGGAGGGAGCCGCACCTGTCACGGGGCGCGTGGGGTACCTCCCCGCTAGCCGTTCGCGAGAGCCTGGAGCCCGGAGATCGGGCCGTTGAAGTAGTCCTGGTCACCGGGGAACGTGCCGGAGTCGGCGTGCTGCCAGAACGTGTAGAAGCCGTAGCCGCCCGGCAGGGTCCCCGCGCTGGAGGAGTACTTGGCGATCCAGAACGGGCTGGTGGTCGCGAACCCGCTGTTGTTGCCGGTGCAGGTCGACCACCAGTCGTAGGTCGAGTAGATGACCGGGTAGACGCCTTCCTTGGCGTGGTACTCGTTGGCGAACGCGTGAATCCAGCTCACCATGCTGGCCTGGCTGAGGCCGTAGCAGGTGGCGCCGTAGGGGTTGTACTCGATGTCCAGCGCGCCCGGCAGGGTCTTGCCGTCGGCCGACCAGCCGCCGCCGTGCGCGATGAAGTAGTCCGCCTGCGTCGCGCCGCCGGATGTGTCCGGCGTGGCGAAGTGGTACGACCCGCGGATCATGCCGACGTTGTAGGAACCGTTGTACTGCTGGGCGAAGTCGGGGTTCGTGTACGAGGTGCTCTCGGTCGCCTTGATGTACGCGAACTTGCCGCCGTTCGCCCACGCGGTCGCCCAGTTGACGCTGCCCTGGTAGGCGGAGACGTCCATGCCGGGGGTCTGGGTCACCATCGGGGAGACGGTGCCGGACGTGGCCGAGCCGTGCGCGCTGGAGCCCTCGTGCGCCGCGACGGTCGAGCCCATCCAGTCCAGTTCCGGGTGGGTGAGGTGGCCGGCGCTCGGACCGGTGCCGGTCGCGGTCGCCGCATGGGCTGCGCCGGGAGCGGTGAACGCCAGGGTGAGGAGGGAGACGATCAGGCCGGCGAGAACCGCGAGCCGGGTTCTGGCCGAGCCGTTGCCGTGCACGACGGAGAAGACTCCGTGGGACATGCGTGCCTCCAGGAGGGGCAGGTGGGGGACTCGCATGACCATGGTGTGGTCATGACAGAACTGACGGTACGTTGGGCGCTACGCGCGTGGAAAGAGGGACCGGTAACCGCCGTTGGTCTACGCCTGCGAAATACTTGACGTGCTGCGGAAACCACCGTCTGTGAAGAAAACTTTCAGCCGTTGAAAGCGGGGCCCCTGTGACCCAAGCGAACCGCGCCGCGTGCGATGCCGGCGGCACGGGCGGAACGGAGCCGCCCGGCGACGGCGTGGCGGGCGCGCTGGAGCGCGAGTTGACCGTGCTCTTCCGCCGGGCCAGGGCCGCCTCCGGCGACCTGGCCCGCGCGGTGCACCCCGGCCTGGAAGCCGCGGCCTACGGCATCCTGGTCCGGCTGGACGAGGTCGAGCCCGAGCGGGCCACCGACCTGGCGGCGTACTTCGGCGTCGGCAAGGCCACCATGAGCCGGCAGTTGCGCGCGATGGAGGAACTGGGGCTGGTCGCCCGCGAACCCGACCCCGCCGACGGCCGCGCCTACCTGATGCGGCTGACCGGCGAGGGCCGGGAGCGGTTCGCCCGGGTGCGGCGGCTGCGCCGCGAGCGCTACCTCGGGCAGCTCGCCGCCTGGGACCCCAGCGACGTGGCCGAACTCGCCCGCCTCCTGCACCGCCTCAACGCCACGCAGTCCGGGTAGCGCGCGGGCCGGTCGCCCCCCGGGCGGCACCGACCGGCCCGCCCCGCCGGGGGCGGCTGTGGGTTCTCGCCCGGGACGCGGATGCGGGCCTCGCTCGTACGTGGTTGCGGGTTCTCGCCCGGGACGCGGCTGCGGACCCCCGCTCGTACGCGGCTGCGGGCCCCCACCCGATGCGGCTGCGGGTCCTCGCCCGGGATGTGGCTGCGGACCCCCGCTCGTACGTGGCTGCGGGCCCCCGCCCGTACCCGGCTACAGCTCGATCAGTACGGCTGTCGCGTCGTCATGCTGCTTGCCGGGCGGCGGCTGCTCGGTCTCCAGCGCGCGCACCCGGGCGAACAGCCGCTCCGGGCCCGCCTTGCGCAGCAGCGCGAAGGTGCCCGCCCAGTCGTCCACGGCGTAGTACTCCACCGCGCGGGTGGCGCCGTCGGTGAGCGCGGCCAGCGCGGTGACGTCCGCGCGCGGCAGCCGGCCGGTCACGGCGCGGGTCGCCGCCGACGGGTCGGCCGCGGCCGTGAAGAAGCCGCCCTCCTGGTTCCGCAGCGGCCCGACCCGCACCCCGGTCGCCCGCAGCCGGTCGATCCGGTCGTCCAGCACCGCCGTCACCACCCCGGCGGTGTCCTCGACCAGCAGCACCGAGTCGGACAGCACCAGGTACTCCACGTCCGCCTCGTCCCAGCGGGCGACGACCACCGTGGCCTGCGGCGTCAGCGGGTGAGAAAGATCACAAGTGCCGCGGTGCGCCTCGGCGGTCCGCGCGATCGCGTCGGCCAGGCAGTCCGCCAGCTCCGACTCCCGCCGCGCCAGGGCCAGTTCGAGCAGCGCGCCGCCCAGCCGGGCGGTGAACCAGGGCACCGAGTGCACGCAGCCCCCGTTGTCCGGCGGCGGCGTCACCCCGTCCAGCACCACCACCACGCCGCCGGCGCCGGACGCCGGAAGCGCCACCGCCGCGAAGTCCTCGTTGGGCACGCCCGTCGTCCCGGGCTCGGTCGCCGTCTCGATCCGCATGGGGCCAGTCTCGCAGCCGGTTGGTCCGTACCACCGCGACGCGCTGCTGTGCGCGGGCATCCTGCCAAAGCGGAACGGTGTGTGCCAGCGGCGACGGGTGCCGGGCGGAGGGTGCCACCCGTACCGGACTTGTCGGTCAACTCACCTGTGCGATTCACTCGTTCGGGTGTCCGGGGAGGGGACGCCTGGCCCCCGAACCCGCTGGCCTGCGAGGGTCTGAGGGATTCTGCACGTATCCCGGGGACGATCCCGGGCCCCCGCGACTCGTGATTGCGAGCACCGACAGTGCGTGAACGACGTCTCCGACGGCGCGAACGGCGGGTCAGGCAGCGCATGCTCGCCGCCCTGCTGGTCTGCGCGGCCATCGTCCTGGCCGCGGCCGCGCCCGGGGTCGCCCTCGCCGTGGGAGACCTGTCGGCCGCCCAGGACGCCATCGGCGACGCCCGACTCGCCGTCCGCGCGACCGCGTTGGCCGCCGACCTCGCCGACGAGCGGGACGACCTCGCGGTGTCCGTCGCGGCCGGGCAGCCCGCCACCCCGACCGCCGACCAGCAGCGCACCGACCGCCAGGTCGCCGACGTCACCGGCGGCGGCCGCCTCTCCGCCGACCTGCGCACCGCGCTCGCCACGCTGCCCGCCGTCCGCAAGTCCGCCCGCGCCGCCTCCTCCGCGCCGGCCGCCGTCGCCGCCTACCAGCCGCTGGTCGACGCGGTCGGGCGCGCCGCGGGACCGGTCACCGCGCCGCTCGGCCGGGCCACCGCGGCCGCCGCCGTGCAGCGCGGCCTGCTCGTGGCCGGACTGACCGCCGGCGGCGACCAGCACGGCCTGGTCGCCGACGCGCAGGCCGCCCGGCTCCAGGAGCAGGCCGCCCTCGCCGAGTTCCACGCGACCGCGCCCGCCGGGGTCCGTACCGACTACGACCAGACCGTCACCGGCGCCGACACCGCCGAGGCCGACCGCGACCTGAACCAGCTGCTGGGCGGCGGCGAACTCACCTCTGCCGACCGCGACTTGGGCGCCAAGAAGGTCGGTACCGCGCTCGCCGCCCGGCTCTCGCTGATGCGCGGCGTCGAGTCCTCGGCCGCCACCGACGAGGCCGCCATCGCCGCCTCGCACCGCGACCACGAGGTCACCGTCCTCGAACTGCGCGCCGCGCTGGCCGCGTTGTGCCTGATCCTGCTGCTCGCCGTGCTGGTCACCCTCTTCCGCACGCTCACCCGCCCGCTCGCCGCCCTGCACCGCTGGTCCCGGGCGGACCCGGAGAGCGGCCAGGGTGCCGAGGTGATCGGCGCCGACGAGTTCGCCGCCGTCGCCCGCCGGATCAACGCCCTCACCCACGAGGCCCAGGCGCTGCGCACCCGCGCCGGCGAACTCGCCGCCGAGCGCTCCGAGTCCGCCGCCGCCCACACCGCGCTGGCCGCCGAGCACCAAGCGGCGCTGGTGGCCCGCGCCGAACTCGCCCGCACCCGGGACGACCTGATGCGCTCCCGCGAGGAGATCGCCGAGCGCCTCAACCGGGCGACCGCGCGCAACGCCGTACAGGTCGTCCACGTCAACCTCTCGCTGCGCACCCTCGGCCTGATCGAGCGCCAACTCACCCTGATCGAGGGCATGGAGGAGCACGAGCAGGACCCGGAGCGGCTCGCGACGCTGTTCCGCCTCGACCACCTCGCCACCCGGATGCGCCGCAACAGCGAGAACCTGCTGGTGCTCACCGGGACCGAGCACAGCCACGGCGCCGCCGCCCGCCCGGTCCCGCTGATCGACGTGGCCCGCGCGGCCCTCTCCGAGGTCGAGCGGTACGAACGCGTCCGCATCCTGCCCATGCCCGAGGCGGACGTGGCCGGCCGCGCGGCCGACGACGTCAGCCACCTCATCGCCGAACTGCTCGACAACGCCGCCGCGTTCTCCGCGCCCACCGCCGAAGTCCGGCTCAACGGCTGGGTGATGGAGAGCGGCGAGGTGATGGTCGCGGTCGAGGACTCGGGCATCGGGGTGCCCCCGGAGCGGATCGACGAGCTCAACGCGTTGCTGGTCGACCCCGACCCGGCGCCGCCGAGCGCGGCGGCCGGCCTCGGCCTCTATGTGGTGGCCAGGCTCGCCCACCGGCACGGCGTCCGGGTCCAGTTGCGCCCGCACGCGAACGGCGGCACCACGGCCGTCGCGGTGCTGCCGCGGCTGCTGGTGCCCACGGTCGACCCGCTCGCCCGGGTGCTGCCCGGCCAGCGCGGGGCGTCGCCCGAGCCGGGGTACGGCGCGGTGCCGGACGCGGACGCGGGATACGGCGCGGGGCTCGGCGGGGATTACGGCGCGGAGTACGACGCTGTGCCCGGTGGGGAGTTCGATGCCGGGCTCAGCGCGGAGCACGGCGCGGGCGGCGGGATTCCCGTGCCCGCACTGCCGTCGGAGGACCGGCCGCCGGTCGAACAGCCCTTCGTGGAGGCGCACTTCGCCGAGCAGGGCACGCAGCACGCGCAGCCCGAGCAGCCCGCACCGCTCGCACCGCCCGTGGCGTCCGCACCGCCCGAGCCGTCCTCGGCGGAGCAGCCGGCGGGCGGGCTCCCGCCCCTCGCCCGGCGGGTCCGCCAGCAACCGGCGCCCGACCACCCCGTGCCCGGGCAGCAGACCGCCGAACCGGCCCTGCCGCAGGCGCCGTTGCCCGAGCGGCGACCGCCCGCGCAGACGCCCGCCGCCTTCTCGCTGCCCGGGCAGCAGACCACCGACGGCCCCGGGCCCGACCTCGGCGACCCCCCGGCCGAGCCGCGGGTCCGGGTCGAACGTCTGCGCGTCCCACCTGCGCGGATGTCCTCGACGGGGTTGCCGGACATGCAAGTGCAGCCGCTTACGGCTGAACCCGCGGCCGCTCCCGAGCCCCCGCTCGCGCCCCGGCCGGCCGCCGAACCCCCGGCCGGGAGCGCACCCGGGGCCGTACCGCCGGGCGGCGCCGTACCGCCCGGGGGGCACGTACTGTCGGTCGAGCACGCGCGTGCCGAGTACGCGCCGCGGCATGCCGCCACCGCGCCCCCGCCGCCTCTGGACCCCGGGGCGGACGGGCCCGACGGGACGCTGCCGCGCCGGGTGCGGAAAGCCAGCGGGATACGGGCCGCCGCGCAGGACGGCAGGCGCCGCACCGAGCCGTTGGACGCGGAAGGGCTGCGCCGCAAGCTGGCCGGGTTGCAGCGCGGTCTGCGGGACGGCCGCAGGGACGCCGAGTTGGAGACACGAGGGGCCACGGAGACAACGGCGGCACGGCCCGCCACGGCAACCAGTCCGGGAGACACCGTCGAGGAGGCGACCCGTTGAACGCGGTCCGCACGCAATTCAGCACCACCAGCTCCACCAGTACCCACGGCACCGGCGCCCACTCGGGCACCGGCGTCCACTCCGACGCACTGAGCCACGATGCCCGCAACCTCCAGTGGCTGCTGGCGAACTTCGTCGACGAGGTGCCCGGCGTCCGCTCGGTCGCCGTCGTCTCCTCCGACGGTCTGCTGCTGCTCAGCTCGGAGCCCGACCCGGTCGCGCCCCGGCAGGCGGCCGGGCCGACCCGGATCTCCGACGTCCGGATGGACCTGGCCGCGGTGGTGTCCGGGCTGGCCTCGCTCACCATGGGCGCGGCCCGCCTCATGGACGGCGGCAAGGTGCGGCAGACCACCGTCGCGATGGAGGACGGCATGCTGTTCGTGATGTCCATCAGCGACGGCTCGCTGCTGGGCGTGCACGCCGGCGCCGAGTGCGACCTGAGCGTCATCGCCTACCACATGGCCCTGTTCGTCGGCCGGGCCGGCCACGTGCTGACCCCGTCGCTGCGCGGCGAGTTGCGGCAGGCGATGGAGGGCGGCCGGTGATCCGACCGGCCGGCCCGTCCGGCCCGCCCACCGCCCCGCCGACGGCCTCCCCGGGCACCGCGGCGCGGCAGCGCGAGGGCGACCGCCGCACCTCCCGCGTGCGGCCGTACGCGCTCACCGGCGGCCGTACGCGTTCCGAGCATCTGCTGCTGGTCGAGACTTTCGTGGCTACGATCGAGCATCCGGACGAACAGCCCGCCCTCACGAGGGGCGACTGGGCGGAGCGGGTGATGCCCGAACTGCGGGCGATCGTCGAACTGTGCCGCGCGCTGCGGTCGGTGGCGGAGATCTCCGCACTGCTGCGGATACCGCTCGGTGTCGTCCGGGTCCTGATCAGCGACCTGGCCGACCAGGGAAGAATTCGCGTGTACGGCACCGGGTACGGTCCCGGTGGACCCGATCGCGCGCTGCTCGAAAGGGTGCTCAGTGGACTTCGCAGGCTTTGACCAGCAGGAGGGCTTGCGGGACTGGCAGACCACGCGCGACCGCGCACCGGTCTCCACGAAGATCGTCGTCGCCGGCGGTTTCGGCGTGGGCAAGACCACGTTCGTGGGCTCCGTCTCGGAGATCACCCCGCTGACCACCGAGTCGGTCATGACCCAGGCCAGCGAGGCGCTGGACGACCTGGCGGCCACTCCGGAGAAGACCACCACGACGGTCGCGATGGACTTCGGCCGGATCACGCTCGACCGGGACCTGGTGCTCTACGTCTTCGGCACGCCGGGCCAGCAGCGGTTCTGGTTCATGTGGGACGACCTGGTACGCGGCGCGATAGGAGCGGTGGTGCTCGCCGACACCCGGCGGCTGGCGGACTGCTTCCCCGCGCTGGACTACTTCGAGAGCACCGGTCTGCCCTACACCGTGGCGGTCAACCAGTTCGAGGGCACCGCGGCCTACGGGCCCGACGACGTGCGCGACGCGCTGGCCGTGCCGCACCACATCCCGGTCCTGGTCATCGACGCCCGCGAGCGGCGCTCCGTGGTCGACGCGCTGCTCGCGCTGGTCACGCACGCGATGGCCGAGCAGCCGCTGTGACCTGACGCCGCGGAGGCCCGGACGGCGGGTCAGGACCGCGAGCCCGGACGGCGGGTCAGGACCGCGAGCCCGGACGGCGGGTCCGGCGGGGCGGGCCCGGGCGGCAGGCCCGGACCCTGTGGCCGCGCGGCCCGGGCCGGTAGGTTGCCGTGCGGGCGGGTACGGGTGTGTGCACGTCAGTCGGACAGCGAAGAAGCGAGCGAGTCGCCATGCGCAGCATTCTCATCGTCGGAGCCGGTCAGGCCGGGCTCCAACTCGCCCTGGGCCTACAGGCGCGGGGCTACCGCGTGACCGTCATGACCAACCGCACCGCGGACGAGATACGCACCGGCCGGGTGATGTCCACGCAGTGCATGTTCGCCGGCTCGCTGGCCCACGAGCACGACCTCGATATCGACTTCTGGCGTCAACAGGCCCCTGACGTCGCCGGGTTGGGCGTCTCGGTGACCGCTCCCGACGGCACCCGCGCGATCGACTGGCTCGGCCGGCTCGACGGCACCGCCCAGTCGGTGGACCAGCGGGTGAAGATGTCCGGCTGGCTGGAGACGTTCGCCGAGCGCGGCGGCAAGGTGGTCGTGCACGGCGCCGCCGTCTCCGACCTGGACTACTTCGCCCGCGCCTACGACCTGGTGCTGGTCGCCGCGGGCAAGGGCGAGCTGGTGTCGATGTTCGGCCGGGACGCGGACCGCTCGCCGTACGACGCCCCGCAGCGCGCGCTCGCGGTCGCCTACGTGCACGGCCTCGGACCCCGGCCGGAGCACCCCGAGGTGCGGGCGGTGCGCTGCAACCTGGTGCCGGGCATCGGCGAGTTCTTCGTGATCCCCGCGCTGACCACCTCCGGGCCCTGCGACATCCTCTTCTGGGAGGCCCTCCCGGGCGGTCCCGCGGACGTCTTCGCCGGCGTCAAGGACCCTGCGGAGCACCTGCGGCTCACCCTTGACCTGATGCGGCGCTACGTCCCGTGGGAGCACGCCCGCGCCGGCGGCGTCGAACTCACCGACGCCGGCGGCACCCTGTCCGGCCGCTTCGCCCCGACCGTGCGCCGCCCGATCGGCGAACTTCCCTCCGGCGCGCTCACGTTGGGCGTCGCCGACGTCGTGGTCGCCAACGACCCGGTCACCGGCCAGGGTTCCAACAACGCGTCCCGGTGCGCGGCGATCTACCTGGAGCGGATCACCGCGCATGGGGACCGCCCGTTCGACCGCGCCTGGATGCAGGCCACCTTCGACCGGTACTGGGAGGCGGCGGCGCCGGTCACCAAGTGGACCAACGCGATGCTGGCGCCGCCCCCCGAGCACGTCCTCGGCCTGATCGGCGCGGCCGGTGAACTCCAGCCCGTCGCCGACCGGTTCGCCAACGGCTTCGACAACCCGGCCGACTTCGAGGAGTGGTTCTACGATCCGGAGCTCGCGCAGGGCTACCTCGCGCGGGTCGGCACGTCGGCAGCGGCGGGCGGACCCGCCGAACAGGGCTGAGCCGGCGGCTACTTCGCCGACTTGCCGCCGTCCGAGGAGTCCTTGCCGGAGCCGTCGACGGTCCCCTTCGCCGGGGGCTTCGCGGAGCCCTCGCCCGAGGACGTGGCTGAGCCCTTCCCCGAACTCTTCGCCGAGGACTCCTTCGAAGACGTCTTCGAAGACGTCTTCGAGGGCTTCTTCGACGGCTTCGCCGGGGCCTTCGTCTCCGCGGCGATCGGCAGCGGCTGCTCCGCGTTCTTCGGGATGGACCTCGGCTGGTAGCCGCTCACGGGCTGCTCGCCGAGGTCGGGCCGGACCGCGCCGAGGATCGGGTTGGCCGCGATCGGCGAGACCTTGACGTACGACCCGGGGCGCGGCGCCTGGATGACCAGGCCGTCGCCGATGTACAGCGCCACATGCGAGGCGCCCTTGAAGTAGATCACCAGGTCACCCGGGCGCAGCAGGGCCAGCGGCACGTGCGGCAACTGCGCCCACTGCTGCTCGCTGGTGCGCGGGATGACGGTGCCCGCGTGCGCCCACGCCTGCGAGGTGAGCCCCGAGCAGTCGAACGAGTCCGGCCCCTGCGCCCCCCACACGTACGGCTTGCCGAGCTGGTCGAAGGCGTACCCGATGGCCCGGTCACCGGCCTGCGAGGGCGCCCGCAGCGCGGGGTCGCCGCCCAGCGCCTTGGAGTCCATCAGCTCCCGCTGGGCCTTGTCGGTGTCCTCCTGCTCCAGCTTCTGCAGTTCGGCGATCTGCACCCCGGTCAGCCCGGCGAGCATCTGCTCGACCTGCTTGAGGTGCGCCTGTACGTCCTTCTGCTTCGTCCCGGCGACGGTCTGCGCCTGCTCGGCGGTGTCGAGTGCCTTCTGCGCCTGCGTGTTGAGCGTCTTCAGCTTCGCCTCGCCGGAGGTGAGCTGCCCGAGCACGCTCCGCTGCTGCTGCGCCATCTGCCCCAGGACGTGCCGCTGCCCGAAGAAGTCCTGCGGGGTCTGCCCGCTGAGCAGCGACAGATACGGCGACACGCCGCCGTTGCGGTACATCTGAGTGGCCATCAGCCCGAGCTGGGCCCGGCTGTCGGCGACCGCGGACTTCTGGTCCGCGAGCTGCTTGTCGATCTTCCGGGCCGCCGTGCGCTTCTGGTCGGCGGTCTCCTTGGCCTGGTTGTACGCCTCGGTGGCCGTCTCGGTCTGCTGGTAGTACGTCTGGAGCTGGGTCAGGAGCGTGGAAAGCGGCACCTGCCCGGCCGGCGGGTCGTGCGGCTGGGCGGCGGCCTGCTGGGCGGCGGGCAGCGACAGCGCCGCGGCGGCGAGCAGCGTGCCGCACACCACGGCCGAGCGGAACCACGAGCTGGGCTGACGGGCCACTGACATTCCCTCATCTCCCCATGACCGGCGGGTAACAAGCAGCGCCAGTAGCCAATCATGGATTGTCATATCTTCGACAGAGGTACGGGCCGAATCTCCGCGGAACGGTCACCCGCACGGCCGAGGATTCGACGCGGAGCCATCCGCGGGTCACCCGTCGTCCACCCGCCATCATCCGTCATCTCCGGCCCGGCAGGGGACTGCCCGCGACCCTGTGAGCAGGGGTCGCGGGCAGCCGTGCCGTCCCGGGGGCAGCTCCGGGGCGGCGGCTCGCCCCCCAGGCCAGGCGGGTCCTGTCAGCCGGGACCCGGCTCAGCCGAAGTAGCTGTCGAAGTTGTGCGAGAACGCCCAGCCGCTGTAGCCGTCCCAGTTGATCGACCAGGTCATCAGGCCGCGCAGCCCAGGCCAGGAGCCGTGGGTGGTGTACGAGCCGCAGTTCGTCTTCTTCGTCAGGCAGTCGAGCGCCTGGTCCACCTGATCGGGTGACGTGTAGCCGTTCCCCGCGTTGACGGACGCGGGCAGGCCGATGCCGACCTGCGAGGGGGCGAGCGCCGGGAACATGTTCGAGGTGTTGCCCGCCACCGGGAAGCCGGCGAGCAGCATGTCCGTCATGGCAATGTGGAAGTCCGCGCCGCCCATGGTGTGGTACTGGTTGTCCAGGCCCATGATCGGCCCGGAGTTGTAGTCCTGGACGGTGAGCAGGGTCAGGTCGTCGCGCAGCGCGTAGATCACCGGCAGGTACGCCCCGCAGCGCGGGTCCTGGCCGCCGAACGGACCCGTGCCGTAGTACTGGTAGCCCATCTGCACGAAGAACGTCTCCGGCGCCATGGTCAGCACGAAGCCGCTGCCGTACTTCGCCTTGAGCGACTTGATCGCCGCGATCAGGTTGACGATGGCCGGGGTGGTCGGGTTCTTGAAGTCGGTGTCGCCGGTGTTGAGCGAGAGCGACTGGTTCTCGAAGTCGATGTCGACGCCGTCCAGTCCCCACTGGTCGATGATCGAGCTCACCGAGGAGACGAACGCGTCGCGCGCGGCGGTGGTGGTGAGCTGGACCTCGCCGTTGGCGCCGCCGATGGACAGCAGCACCTTCTTGCCCGCGGCCTGCTTCGCCTTGATCGCGGCCTTGAAGTCCGCGTCGGACTCCACCGACGGGCACTCGCTGACCGAGCAGCGGGTGAAGTGGATGGTCCCGGAGGTGGGGGAGTCGGTCTCGCCGAAGGCGAGGTCGATGATGTTCCAGTCGTCGGGGACGTCGGCGAGCTTGGTGTAGCCGGAGCCGTTGGCGAACGTCTCGTGCAGGTAGCCGACCAGCGCGTGGGTGGGCAGGTCGCCGGAGGGCGGGGAGGTCGGCGGCGTGGTCGGGGGAGTCGTCGGCGGGGTGGTGGGCGGTGTCGTCGGGGGCGTGGTGGTGCCGCTGCCCGGGCCCTGGAGCGAGATGTCGTCGGCGAGGTACGAGGGCTCGCCGTACCAGCCGTGCACGTAGACCTTCGCGGTGGTCTGCGTCGCGCCGGTGGTGAAGGACACGCTCAACGGGGCGTAGCCGGCGCCGGTGCTCGCGGTCCAGGTGGAGGTGCCGCCGTCCACCCCGAGGTAGACGTAGGAGCCGTCGACCTGGGCGGACAGCGTGTAGGCGGTGTTCGGGGCGACGGTGACGGTCTGGGCGCACTGGCCGGTGGCGGAGGCGGACGGCGTGCCCTTCAGGGCGTAACTGCCGCTGTGCGCCTGCCCGGTGACGGCCTGGGCGCCCGCGTCGCAGGTCCAGCCGGACAGGGTGCCGGACTCGAAGTCGCCGTTGGTCAGGAACTCCCCGGCGCTGGCGGACGGGGCGAGGGCGACCATGCCGCCGACGGCGAGCGCGCCGGCGAGGGCGGTCGCGGCGGCGGCGAGGGCGCGCCTGCGGGTGGGGGAGCCGGTGCGCACGGTGGGCCCGTGCGGATCGGGTGCGGTGGCGGTGGGCATGGGGGGATGCTCCTTCGGCGAGGAGTGCTCATGTCACCGGGTAGCAAACAGGTCCAGACCAATTCCGTCAATGGTCCGGACCAACATTCGCCGCCGCGGGCACCCCGAACCCGCCACCACGGCACGGCACTTCCCCCCGCCGGCCCTCACCGCCGCTTCGACCACGGCCACTTGGGCCGGTTCGGATGCGGACTTCCCTCCGGGTCGTACACGAACACCCACCGGCTGCCACGGCCCTCGCCGCGCTCCCGGTGGTACACGTACACCTTCTCCGGGCCGCCCTCAGGAGCGGGCACGGGCACCCGGTAGTCCAGCGGGGGCTGCCCGGTCATCCCCACCATGACCTCCAGCACCCGACCGTCCAGCGGCCCACCGACGAACTCGGTCTTCTCGTGTCGCACGGCCCCACACTCCCACGACCACCGGCGGACCCACGACAGGCAACGCAGGTCGTTACGACCTGGGACGCGATGGCGAGCGGATCGGGTCGTTAGGCTGCCGGGTATGAGCAGCAGCGCGGTGCCCGCCTACCGCCGGATGAGCGTGGAGCAACGCCGCGAGCAGCTGCTCGCGGCGGCGCTCGACCTCTTCGGGCACCGCCGCCCCGAGGACGTCTCGGTCGAGGACGTCGCCGCGGCCGCGGGCGTCTCCCGCCCGCTCGTCTACCGCTACTTCCCCGGCGGCAAGCAGCAGCTCTACGAGGCCGCCGTCCTCGGCGCCGCCGACGAACTCATCGGCCGCTTCGGCGTCCCCGCCGAAGGCCCGCCCACCCAGCGCCTCGCCGACGCCCTCGACCGCTACCTCGCCTACGTCGACGAACACGACGCCGCCTACGGCGCCCTCCTGCGCGGCGGCAGCGTCGTGGGCACCAGCCGCACCGACGCCATCGTCGACGGCGTACGCCGCCGCGCCGCCGAACAGGTCCTCCTCCACCTCGGCGTCACCGAACCCGGCATCCGCCTGTCCATGATGGTCCGCTCCTGGATCGCCTCCGTCGAAGCCGTGTCCCTGCTCTGGCTCGACAACGGCAAACAACCCCCACTCCCCGAACTCCGCGGCTGGCTGGTCGACCACTTCACCGCCCTCCTCGTCGCCACCGCCGTCACCGAACCGGAAGCAGCCCAGGCAGCCGCCCTCGCCCTCTCCCAAGAAACCCCCACCAGCCCAGGCCACCAACTCCTCACCCGAGTCACCACCCTCTTCACCCCCTGACCCCCACCCCCAAGGCCCCCCACCCGCAGCCCGCAAGGCACCCCACCCCAGCGGTCACGGCCCCCCACCCGAGCCGGCACGGCACCCCCCCCACCCGCAGCCCGCAGGGCACCCCCCACCCCAGCGGTCACGGCACCCCCCACCCGCAACCCGCAAGGCACCCCACCC
>NZ_JBFBIV010000107.1:0-24451 GCF_040702025.1 Streptomyces sp. NPDC088194
GGCGGCTCAGCAGCCGTCGCTGCCGGCGGCCGGCACGACGTCGGGGTGCCGGCCCAGGGTCGCGCGGAGGATCAGCTTGTCCGCCTGCCAGGTGAGGGGCGAGGAGTAGGAGGTGTACTCGTAGCAACCGCCCTGGTAGAGGCCGCCGATGACACCGACCACCTCGGTGACATGGGTGCCCGGCACCTTCGCCAGCCACGGGCTGCCGCTGCTGCCGCCCACGAAGCCATGGCAGTTGAAGCCGGGGAACCCGTCCGTGTACGTGGCGGTGGTGGCGCAGTGGATCGGCAGGTCGTCGATCCCGGAGTTGTACGCGACGTCCGTGATGCTCCGGCCCGCGCGGGGCGCGGGGGCGAGGACGTTGCCGCCCGTCACGTCCTGGATCGCGGTCTTGACGCCGCCGATCGACTGGTCGGCGACCTGCAGGATCGCGTAGTCGTAGTGCGGGTCCTGGCCGCTGGCCCACCGCGGGTCGATGTAGGCGTGCGTCACGGTCCACACGCCGTACGGGGTCTGGCCGCCGCGGTAGCCGGGGGCGAACTGCCAGCCGGCGGCGGTGCCCGTGACGCAGTGCGCGGCGGTGACGAGAAGGTCGTGGCGGGGGCTCGCCACCACGCTGGCGGTGCAGCCGTGGTGCTGGTCGAGCCCGTTGCGGAACAGCGGGCCCACGGTGGGCGTCCCGTCGAACGTGGTCGCCGTGGGGGTCTGCGGCGGCGGGGGCGGGTCGGCCAGCGCGGGGACGGCGGACATGATCCCCACCGCCGCCAGCGCGGTCGCGATCACCGTCATCACCCTCGCGCGGGAGAACCTGACCATGGGAGGACCCTTCGCTCGAACGGCCGGTCGGACGGGTGCAGCGGAGCCGGCGGGTGGGCTGGTCGGCGCACCGGGGGACGGGTACCCCCTGGACCCGCGAACTCACGGACGATCCTCCCGCCCGCACGCCCATCCGCACGTGCCGCCGGACCGACCACCCGGCGTGTCGCCGGTTCCGCGGCACGACCCGGAACGCTACCCCCCGATCCCCACCCGGAACAGCAGTCCCGCGACTTCCGCCCGGATGAAACCACCCCATCCGGGTGAAACAGAATCGGTCGGCGGCACGCCCGGCGCTCCGGGGTGAACCGGGGTTGCACCCGCTCGGCCTCCGGAGCGGCCGTCCTCCGGGTCGCCCCGCCGGGAGCCGTCACCGCCCCGCCGGCATGAGCCGTTCAGTGGCCGAAGGCCGATCCGAAGCCCGGGCCGTCGGGCGGGACGGCCGTACCGAGGTCGCCGGAGCCGATCGTGACCGGGTGCCGCAGGTCGAGGCCGGTCGCGCTGCCGCGCAGCACCGTCAGCCGCTGGGGTCGCAGGTAGGGCGCCCCGGTGACGAGGTCGGCCCGCCCGTCGCCGTCGGTGTCGAGCATCGCCATCGCCGTCACACCCTTGCGGGGCGCGTGCTGGGCACCGGACGTGGTCAGCCCCCGCGGGCCACCGAGCAGCACCAGCAGCTCGGCCGAGTCCTTGCCGGCCTGGGCGACGAACGCGAGATCCGCGTAGCCGTCCCCGTTCACATCCCCCGCCACCGGCAGGCTGCCGAACCCGTCCGCGACAGGTGCCCCGGGCAGCCCGGGAGTCCTGGACGTCAAGGTGACCGGCTTGCGCGCGGTGCCGTGCTCGCTGCCGTACCACACGGTCAACCGGCTGCCGCCCGTCGGCGCTACCGGCTCCTCGTCGTTCGAGCGCAACTCGTCGGGCAGGCCGACCGCGATGTCGTCGCAGCCGTCGTGGTCGAAGTCGCCGACGGTGACGGGCTCGCCGTAGGAGCTGCCGTAGACGTCCCTGCCCTGGGCGTCCTTCAGCCGCGGGCCCCGGCTGATCCCCTTGCGCGTGCCGTACCAGACGACCGTGGCGCGCGGGGTGTGGGCCACGTCGGTGTACTCGGCGGCCCAGGAGGTGATCAGGTCGTCGCGCCCGTCCCCGTTGACGTCGCCGACCGCCACCACGTTCTCGCTCTGGAAACCCTTCTCGTCCATCGGCATCTTCACGGTCGCGGTGCGGGCCGGCTTGCCGGAACGGCTGAACGGCCCGTAGAAGATGGTCTCGGTCGAGGACCCGTCGTCGTGGCCGCCGCCCACGGTGGCGATCAGGTCGGCGTGGCCGTCGCCGTCGAAGTCGCCGGTGAAGGGCCGGGTGCCGTGCAGCCGCGCGGGCTTGCCGCCTGCCGCGGAGCCGCTCCACACCACGAACAGCGTGCTGTAGCCGGCTTGGACGACGAGGTCGGCCTTGCCGTCGCCGTCCAGGTCTGCCGAGGTCGCGTTCGCCCCGAAGTAGGCGCCCTGGTCCGCGGGGCCCGCGCCGACGCCGTTCTGCGTCAGCATCCGCGCGTGCTTCGGGTCCGGGCCGCGAGCGCTGCCCGGTAGTACCGCGGCGTACCCGCCGTACCGCAGACCGTCGACCGTGGCCTCGCTGTTGGTGACGACGAGGCCGTCCTTGCCGGTCCCGTCGAAGTCGTACGGAGCCGCGCCCTTGCTGCCTCCGGACGAGTCGCCCGAGCAGCCCGCCAGGCCCAGGATCGCCCAGCACACCGTGGCCGCGACACCCGCGGCAATCCGCTTGCGCATGGGAACGCAGACTCGGGACGGCCGGGAAAGGTTGCCCTGCGCCACCGATCCACCCGGGCCGACCGGGCCGACCGGGCCACCCGAACACCCACGGACCCGCACCCGCGATCGCGGGACGAGCCCGAGCATGGCGGTCCTCGACTTGATAGGCAAGTGAACGCTTGCCTATCCTGAGGTGGTGGCAGACGACCTCTTCAAAGCCCTGGCCGACGCCACCCGTCGCACCATCATGGACGAGTTGGCGGAGAAGTCCGGGCAGACGCTGTTCGAGATCTGCGCGCGCCTGACCATGAAGCACCCGCTCGGCATCTCGCGTCAGGGGGTCTCCCAGCACCTCGCCGTACTGGAGGCCGCCGGGCTCGTCGTGACCAGGCGGGAGGGCCGCTACAAGTTCCACGACCTCGACACGGCCCCGCTGCGGCGGATCGCCGAGCGATGGCCCGTGCCCGACACCTCCGCACCGGAAGAGAGCGCCCCGTGAAGATCCATCTGACCAGTGTCTTCGTCGACGACCAGGCCGAAGCCGAGCGCTTCTACACCGAGATCCTCGGCTTCGTGAAGAAGCACGACGTGCCGCTCGGCGAGCAGGACCGCTGGCTGACCGTCGTCTCGCCGGACGAGCCCGACGGCACCGAACTCCTCCTGGAGCCCGCCGGCCACCCGGCCGTGCAGCCCTACCGCGACGCGCTGGTCAAGGACGGTATCCCGCTCGCCCAGTTCGCCGTCGACGACGTGCGGGCGGAGTACGAGCGGCTGCTCGGCCTCGGCGTGCGCTTCACCCAGGAGCCCCTGACGATGGGCCCCGTCACCACCGCCGTCTTCGACGACACCTGCGGCAACCTCATCCAGATCGCGACAGCGCCCCAGTAGGCGGCCGGCCGAAGGGGCCGCAGTCGACGCCGCCCCACCGACGGCGCGGCCTCGCCGCCCCATACGGCAAGACCGCGACCATCGCCCTGGCCGGACGGAACTCTCTGTCCGGTGCCGCGGCCGGAAGGGTTTGCCTGGTTCGCGGTGTCCGGTGCGGTGCCTCGCACGGCGGAGGATCGTCCTCGTACGGGGCCGTACTCGGACGACTCCGACAACGCGGCGAGGTGCCGTGCCGGGCGCCGCGAACCGGTGAACCCTTCCGGTCACGGCACTAGCTCGCGCCCTCCGCCGCGCGTCCCACGAGGTACTCCGACAGCCCCGCGCCGGTGAGCGGGTAGTAGTCGGACAGCCGTCCGCCCTCGTCGAGGCGCTGCCGGGCGAAGATCTCCCGGTCCTGGTGGGCCAGCGAGTCCTCGCCGAGCGGAACCGCGTTGGCCTGCGGCACCGCGACCGCCCCGTCCTCGTCGGCGACGATCAGGTCTCCCGGGGTCACCAGGACACCGCCGACACCCACCGGCACGTTGAAGGCGGACGGGAACAGCTCCGTCTGGGACGCGTAGTGCGGGGTCACCCCGGTGCACCAGACGGGTACGCCCAGCGCCCGTATCCGGGCCGCGTCGCGGACCCGTCCGTCCACCACGATGCCCGCGCCGCCGCGCAGCTTGAAGTAGCGCACCAGCATGTCGCCGAGGCAGCCGGTGAAGTGGCTGCCGTGTGCCGACACCACCAGCACGTCGCCGGGCTGGATGGACTCCAGCACGCCCCACAGCGCGGTCTTGCGCTCGGCGTCCTCCTGTTCGGCGCCGGAGAAGACGTCCTCGCGCTGCGGGAGGAACTCCAAGGTCACGGCGCCGCCGATGACCGTGACGTCCGGTTCCCTGTGCAGCGGCACCGGCCCGTCGATGAAGGTCCGCGTGATGCCGCTCTGGTGCAGCTTCGCGCAGGCCGTCGCGGCGCTCACCCCCTTGAGTGCCGTGAGCATGCGCTCGGTCGGCCGGACGTAGGACGCGGTGTGGACCGGCGCCAGCATCGAATCGTACGTCTGCATGTCCCCCACCTTCGGCGCTCCCTGATCCCCTGTCGGGTTCATCCGCCACGCCTTTCTGCGCACAGCTCTGCACGCAACCATCAGTGACATTATCGCCTATCGATGGTAGATAACAGCCGACCGACAAGAACTGTCAACCACAGCAGGAGACTTCAGTGCCCACCCCAACCCCGGCGTCCCTCGCATGGTTCAGGGCCGCGCGCTTCGGACTTTTCGTCCACTTCGGGCTCTACAGCCTCGCGGCGCGCCACGAGTGGGTGCGCAGCCGGGAGGCCATGTCCCAGGAGGCGTACGACCGTTACCTGGAGCACTTCGACCCGGACCTGTTCGACGCGAGGAAGCTGGCGCGGGCCGCCCGGGAGGCCGGCATGCGGTACGCGGTGCTGACCGCCAAGCACCACGACGGGTTCTGCCTGTTCGACTCCTCGCTCACCGACTACACCTCGGCACGCGCGACCGGCCGGGACCTGGTGGCCGAGTTCGCCGACGCGATGCGGGCGGAGGGGCTGCGGGTCGGGCTGTACTACTCGCTGCTCGACTGGCACCACCCCGACTTCCCGGTGGACCGCCACCATCCGCTGCGCGGCACGCCGGCGGAGCAGGAACCCCGGGACCTGGCCGAGTACCGCAGGTATCTGCACGACCAGGTAAGTGAGTTGCTCACCGGCTACGGGCAGATCGACCTGCTGTTCTTCGACTTCAGCTACCCGGGGATGGGGCCCGCCGAGTGGGGCGCCGAGGAACTGCTGAGCACGGTACGGGAGTTGCAGCCCGGCATCGTCGTCAACGACCGGCTCGGCATCCCGGGCGACTACGTGACGCCCGAGCAGTACCAGCCGGACGAACCGCTGGAGCGGGACGGCGTGCCGGTCATGTGGGAGGCGTGCCACACGCTCAACGGGTCGTGGGGCTACGACCGGGACAACCACGACTACAAGGACCCCGGCCTGCTGGTCCGGATGCTGGTGCAGTCGGTGGCCTGCGGCGGCAACATGCTGCTCAACGTCGGCCCGACCGGCCGCGGCGCGCTGGACCCGCGGGCCCGGGAGACGCTGCGGCAGCTCGGCGAGTGGAGCGGGGCGCACGCCCGGTCCGTGCACGGCGCCGGCCCGAGCGCGTACCAGCCGCCCAGCCAGGGCCTGTACACGCAGGCGGGAAACCGGCTCTACCTGCATCTGCCGACCTGGCCGCTCAAGCACGTCCACCTGCCCGGACTCGCGGGCCGGGTGCGCTACGCGCAGTTCCTGCACGACGGGTCGGAGGTCCGGTTCAGCCGGCTCGACGGCGCCCAGCACGAGCACAACAACCTGGCTCCTCCCGGCCGCAGCGGGGACACGCTCACGCTGACGGTGCCGATCGCCCGGCCCGACGTGCTGCTCCCGGTGATCGAGCTGGCGCTGGACGGGGAGGGCTGATCGCCGTGACCGGCCCCCTGTACGAGCGCCTGGCACCGGCCCTGGACCAGCCCCTCGACGACGCACCCGCACATCCGCTGTCGGCCGGCCCCGCCGCGCGCTGCGGTGTCCCCGACGTGACCGACCGGTCCGTGTGGGACGCCGTCCCCGAACCGATACGCGCCGAGGTCCTGTCCCTGGCCGGCGCCGAACTGGCCTGCCCGGCGCCGTCGTTGACCGCCTCGGCCTGGGCCAGGGCGCTGCGCGACGGCGATCGGGACGCCTACGAGGGGCGGGCCAGGGCGCTGCGGGAGCGGGTGACGCTGCTGGTGCTGGCCGCCGTGCTCACCGGCGAGGTGGCGGACGCGAACGCGCCCGGGGGGTGCCCTCATCTGGATGCCGCCGTGGACGGGCTGGCCGCCTTCGCCGAGGCGAGCACCTGGTGCTGGGCGCCGCACGACCGCCATACCTCCTCCCGCGGGGAGGTGGTCCCCGATCCGGAGCAGCCGTTCCTCGATCTGGGCGCGGCGGAGGTCGCGGCGCTGTTCGCGTGGGCGGACCGCGTGCTCGGGCCGCACCTCGACCGGAGGGCGCCCGGCGTGCGGCGCCGGCTGCGCCGCGAGGTGGACATCCGGGTGCTGACACCGTTCGAACAGGTCCGGGACTGGCACTGGATCGGCGCCGACGGCAGCGCCAACAACTGGAACCCCTGGGTCCACAGTGCCGTCGTGGCCTCGGCGCTGCTGCTCTGCGACGACGACACCCGGCGCGCCCGCCTGGTCCGCCTGGCCGTGCGGGACCTGGACCACTACCTGGTCGCGCTGCCCGACGACGGCGGGATCGACGAGGGCATCGCGTACTGGTTCGCGGGGGCGTGCCGCGTGCTGGAGACGCTGGACCTGCTCGCCGACGCCGGCGGCACGCGGCTCGACGCGCGAGACCTGCCGCTGCTGCCGCACGTGCTGCGGTACCCGCAGCGGATGCACTTCGGCGCGGACTTCTATGTCAACGTCGGTGACGCGCCTGCCCGGTTGGGGGGCGGGCGGCCCTGGCAGGTGGTGTTCCGGTGGGGCGAACGGCTGGGCCAGGCGGAGACGGCCGCCCACGCGGTGGCCGCGGCCCGGCAGGCGGGTGGCGTGGCGGACGTCGGGGGCCTCGGGCGCTCGCTGGCCGCGCTGGCGGACGCGCGGTGGTGCCGTGCCGTCACCGCCGAGGCCGCGGTCACCGCCGGGGCTGCCCTCTCCCCCGAGGCCGCCGAGCGGGCCGAGCGGGCCGAGGACGGTGCGCCGTGGCTGGCGCGCGCCTCCTGGCTGGCGCGCGCCTCCTGGCTGCCGCGCCTGCAACTCCTGGTGGCCCGCGAGACGGCGGGCACGTCGTCCGGGCTGGCGATGGCGGTGAAGGCGGGGCACAACGGCGAGCACCACAACCACCTGGACGTCGGCTCGTACTGGGTGGCGGTGGACGGCCGGCCGCTGGTGGTGGATGTCGGGCGGCCGGTCTACACCGCGCAGACCTTCGGGCCGCGGCGCTACGAGGACTGGCCGTTCCAGAGCGCGTGGCACAACGTCCCCGAGCCGGGCGGCGGGCAGGCACCGGGCGCCGAACACGGCGCTCGCGAGGTGACCGTACGGCTCGACGACGCGGTCACCGCGCTGCGCGCCGAGCTGAGCGGCGCCTATCCGCCGGGCCTGGTGGCCCGCTGGGAGCGGGAGGTGCGGCTGGTCCGCGCCGCCGGCGGCGAGCCGGCCGAGGTGGTCGTGGAGGACCGCTGGGAAGGGCCGAGCGCAGAACTGACGCTTCGTCATGTCCTGTCGGGAGACGCCGAGTTGGGCGAGGGGTGGGCGCTCGTGTCGGCGCGCTCGGGTCCCGCCCTGCGAATGGAGTGGGACCCGCGCATCGCCGTCGCCGCGATCGAGCCGCGGGAACTGGACGACGCGCAGGTGCGGCTGAGCTGGGGCGACCGGCTCACCCGGCTGACCCTGACGGTCCCGGAGCCCGCCGACTCCGGCCGGATCTGCGTGCGTTGGCGCCGGTCCGACGGAAGGTAAGGGCTTGCTGCACGGCTCTTGAACATGCGGGGCGGCCCACATAGCATCAGTAATCGATAGACGATAATCCTTGGAGGTGAAGGTCCATGCGACTCCACCAGAGGCCGTGGGCCGTCACTTCGTGGCCGCGCGGTGCGGCCCTGACATCCGCACCGCGCACCGGGCCGGTTCCCGCGCGCGGCCGGCCCGGACCAGAGGCCGGCACGGGACGCGTGCCGGCGTCCGGGCCGCACCCGCCCGCGCGGCGGCCGGCGTCCCGTGTCCCGCGGGACGGCACCGCGCCGGGCGGACGGGTCCCCTCCCCACCGGTGAGGGGACGGCCGGAAGGCCCGCACCACACGCGAGCCGTACCGCTCCCCCGCGGAGCCGGCTCGCCCAGGACCGGCCGGCGGGCCACGCCCGCCAGGCCGCAGCAATTCCCACCGCCCGCACCACAGCCGGTCGGTGGCCCCACGGGAATCGCCGCACGGCGGTTCCCGCAGCAAGCGACCCTTTCGTC
Organism: Streptomyces sp. NPDC088194; assembly: GCF_040702025.1. NCBI lineage: Bacteria > Bacillati > Actinomycetota > Actinomycetes > Kitasatosporales > Streptomycetaceae > Streptomyces > Streptomyces sp. NPDC088194. The sequence continues at coordinate 8,463 of NZ_JBFBIV010000107.1, forward strand.
GACGCAATAAAGAACCCTGCGGTCGGGACCGCCGGAACCGATTTCCCGGTCTCCTGCGGGCAGTTGACCCCGCCGAAATCGTGTGCTTCGATCTCGGCCGTCTGTGTTCATGACTACGCAACGGAGCGTGTCTCTGATGAGAAAGATCTGGCGCCGCACCTGCGCTCTCGCCGCGGCCCCTTTGGTAATGGCATCGGCCGCGGCCTGTGGTGGTAACGATTCCGGGAGTTCCGCCGGGGGCACGACCCTCCGCGTCATCGTCAACATCACTCCCAACCTCACCGAGCAGTACTGGAACACGCTCTTCGACACGTACGAGAAGGCGCACCCCGGCACGAAGGTCAAGCTGGAACTGACCGGCACGATATCGGCGAACGCCAAACTCACCCAGGACCTCGCCGCGGGCGACCCGCCGGACATCGCGCAGCAGATCACGCCGACCGCGGACGACGTGGACCTGTACACCGACCTGACCGACCAGCCCTGGACGGCGAAGACCCCGCTGGCCGACCAGTACGCGATCGACGGAAAGCGGTACGTGGTCGGTGTGGGCGAGCAGATCCAGTCGCTCGTCTTCTACGACAAGGCCGCTTTCACCAAGGCCGGCGTGGACGCGTCGGGTATCAAAACGATGGCTCAGTTCACCGCCGCGATGGGCAAGTTGAAGACCGCGGGATACACCCCGTTGCAGACCGCCGGGCAGTGGGTGACGGGTGCCCAGTTCTCGATGATGGCCGACGCCGGCGTGATGACCGCGGACCCGGAATGGGTCGCCAAGCGCAATGACGGCAAGGTCAAATTCGCCGACAGCGGTTACACGTCCTATTTCCAGGACTACAAGAACTGGATCGACTCCGGTTATCTGAACAAGAGCGCGCTCGGTCTGACCTACGCGGACGGCCAGACGGCGTTCCTCAACGGCAAGTCGGCGATGTACATCATGGGTTCGTACTTCGTGCCCGCCGCGGACCAGGCCAAGAAGAGCGACGGGATCGGCGTGTTCTCCATGCCGACCGACGGCGCCTACCCCTCGGGCCAGTTCGGCAACATCTCCGACCCGTACGTCGTGGTCAACCACTCCAAGCACAAGGCCGCGGCGATCGACTTCGTCAAGTGGCTGGTCACCGACCCCGCGGCGGTCAAGAGCCAGCTCGCCGCCGACGGCAACCTGCGGCAGGGCTTCGACTACCCGATGTCCAGCCTCGGCAAGTCCGTTCAGCAGATCCTGGACAAGGCGCCCTCGGTGATCGTCAAGTCGGGGAAGAACCAGCCGATCGCCGGCTACAGCGACCAGCTCAACACGACGATCCAGTCGCTGTTCTCGGGTAAGTCCGCGAAGAGCGCGGCGTCCGGATTGGACAAGTGGTGGAACTCGCAGAGCTGACACGGCGGGGGCAGCGCTCCGGCGCTGTCCCCGGCCCGGGCAGACCCGCGCCGAGCCGCCGGGCCACCCGCATCCGGGGGGCCGCCGTCTCCGTGGCCATGATGGGCCCGGCGGTGGTGCTGTACACGGTGCTGACCGTCGTACCGGTCGGGGTCGCGATCTATCTGAGCCTGACCGACTGGAACGGCTTCTCCTCCGCCGACTTCATCGGCCTGGCCAACTACCGGCACCTGTTCGACGACCCCAACTCCACCCAGTCCTGGTACGTGACGGCGCTCATCGCCGTCTTCGGCACCGTGTTCGAGGTGGGTCTGGGCCTGGTGTACGCGCTGATCCTGAAGGGGCGTTCCCGCGGCAACTCGTTCTTCCGTGCCGTGGCGTACTTCCCGCATGTGATCAGCGCGCTGATCCTCGGCTATCTGTGGGCGGCGATCCTCGGCACCAACGGCGCCATCAACAACACGCTGGCCAAGTTCGGCGTCGACCCGGTCGGTTTCCTCTTCGACGAGCACATGGCGCTGATCTCGCTGATCGCCGTCATCGTGTGGGCCGGGTTCGGGTTCAACGTGGTGCTGTTCGTGGCGGCGTTGCAGACGGTGCCCGCCGAACTGCTGGAGGCCGCCGCGATCGACGGCGCGAACCGGCGCCAGACCAACCTGCGGGTCGTCATCCCGATGATCGCGCCGGTGGTGACCATCGCGACGGTGCTCAACCTGGTCGGGCTGATCCGCGCCTACGACATCGTGGTGAGCCTCACCGGCGGCGGGCCGGCCGGTTCGACCCAGACGTTCTCGTACCTCATTCTGGCCCGCTCCTTCGAGAGCACCAAGGTCGGATACGCGACCGCCCAGGCGGTGTTCCTGATGGTCGTGTCCGCCGTGCTGGCCCTCGTGGTGACGGCACTGCGCAACCGCCAAGATCAAGCTGCGACAGGTTAGGAGGCGGTGATGGCCGTGCTGGAGGCGGAGCCCCGGGACAAGAGCAGGACGACATCGGTCGCCGGAGGTGACGGTCCCACGCGCGAGGAGCGGCGGGAGGCGCGCTCCCCGCTGCGCTGGCTGCTGCTGACCTTGTTGTTCCTGGTCATGGTCGTGCCGGTGTACCTGCTGGTGGTCAACAGTTTCAAGTCCCAGACCGACATTCTCAACAACCCCTTCTCGCTGGTGCCGAGCCGTCTGACGTTCGCGCACCTGTCGGCGGCGATCCACAGCCCGCAGTACAACGTCATCGGCGGCTACGGGTTCACCCTGTTCCTGGTCGTGGCCGTGGACGTGCTGTGCATCGTGTTCGCCGGTCCGGCCGCGTACGCGATCGCCCGGAGCATGAAGCGGCGCACGCAGGTGGTGATGCTGTACTTCCTCGCCGGGACCTTCATCCCGGGCGCGGCGGTGATCATCCCGGTGATCTACGTGCTGCGGGACCTCGGGCTCGCCAACACCGTCACCGGGCTGGTCGCCCACGACGTGGCGTCCACGCTGCCGGTGAGCATCTTCCTGTTCGTCGGCTTCATCCGCACCATCCCGGTGGACATCGACCACGCGGCGACCATCGACGGCGCGGGCCGGTACCGGACCTTCTGGACCATCATCTTCCCGCTGATGCGTCCCGCGGTCGTGACCGTGCTGATCCTCAACTCCATCGGTATCTGGAACGACTTCATCAGTCCGCAGATCCTGCTGAGCCCGTCGTCCGGGCACTACACGGTGACGACGGCGATCTACGCCGGGATCAGCCAGTACTCGACCGACCTGACGAAGGTCTTCCCCAACCTGCTGCTCGCGGTGGCCCCCGTGGTCATCTTCTTCATCTACATGCAGCGCCACATCATCAGCGGTCTCACGGTCGGCGCGGTCAAGGGATGACACCGCCCGGCCGGTTCCCATCAGTCCAGTCAGGAGAAAGGACAGTGGAGTGCTCAACAGATCGCACACCCGCACCCGCCGGGGCCTGCTCACCGCGGTGACCGCCGCGGCGGCCGTCCTGTCGATGGTGGCGGCCGCCCCGGCCGACGCCCGCGGTGCCCACCGGCACGCCGCCGAGACGGGCCAGACGTACTACGTCTCGCCGTCGGGCAGCGACACCTCGGGCGGGCTCAGCTCCGGCACGCCGTTCCAGCACATCCAGAAGTGTGCCGACGTCATGGTCGCCGGCGACACCTGCATGATCGAGTCGGGCACCTACCAGGAGACGGTCGTGCCCGCGCACTCGGGCAGCTCGGGCCTGCCCATCACCTACCGCGCGGCCGCGGGCGCCAAGGTGACGATCAGCGGCGCGTCCAGCGTCGCCGGCTGGACGCAGGTGACCGGCGCCGACGTCACCACCATCGGCCAGAGCGACCCCTACGCGCTGAACTCGGCGTTCAGCGACGCGGTGGCCGCCGGCCATGTCTGGAGCACCGGCGTCGACCTCGGCAGCGACCCGTCCACGGTGCAGGTCTTCACCGACAAGCAGATGGACATCGAGGCCCAGTGGCCCTACCCGGGCCTCGACCTGCTCAACCCGACCATCGAGCACGCCGGTGCCGGCAGCGCGGACGCCACCATCGACGACGCCTCGCTGACCCGCCCCGCGGGGTACTGGAACGGCGCGCGGGCGCTGACCGGCTACTGGTACGTGTCGGCCACCACCACCGTGGCCGCTTCCGACGCCGGCTCGGTGACGCTGGCCGCCGCGCCACCGTGCGTCCACAAGGTGGTGCCGACCGACACCCGCTACTCGCTGTCCGGCAAGATCGGCGAGCTGGCGAACCCCGGTGAGTGGTTCTACGACCCGACCGCGCACCGCCTGTACCTCTACAGCACGGACAGCCCGGCGCAGCACACCGTCGAGGCGAAGGCGCGGCAGCTCGCCTTCGACCTGACGAACGCGTCGTACACCTCGGTCGTCGGGGTCGACCTGTTCGCCTCGACGATCAGGACCGGGTCGACGACCAGCCACGACACGCTGGACACGATCACCGGCAGCTACCTGTCGCACTACACCGACATCACGCAGGGCACCACGGACTGCGGTTCCAGCGTGGACCGCGGCATCAGTGACACCGGCATCGTGCTGAACGGCACGAACAACACGATCGTGAACAGCGACCTGTCGCTGAGCGCCGGCAACGGCATCGCGCTGGGCGGGCAGAACAACACCGCCACCGACAACATCATCCACGACGTGGACTACATGGGCACCTACGCGGCCGGCATCGCCGTGATGGGCAACTCCCAGACGGTCATGAACAACACGATCTACCGGGTCGGCCGCAGCGGCATCAACCTGCAGTGGGGGACGAACGCGGGGCTCACCGCCGACAAGGACCGGATCGCGTACAACGACATCTCGCAGTACGCCCGGCTCAGCCTGGACACCGCCGGCATCTACACCTGCTGCGGCGCCGACATGATGGGCACCTCCGTCGACCACAACCTGCTGCACGACGGCACGCCGACCCCGGGGGTGACGCCGTTCGCGGTCGCCGGTGTCTACGCGGACAACGGGCAGAGCGACCTGGTGATCGCGAACAACGTCGGCTGGAACAACCTCCAAGGCACGGTGATGCTGAACGGCCTGGGCTCCGGGTCGTACAACAACGGCGTGTACAACAACACCGGTGGCATGACGATGATGTACGTCAAGGGCACGAACCAGTCGACCGGGACCAAGATCTACAACAACATCGGGACGATCACGGGCTCGGACGGTGCCACCGACGGTGGGCTGCTGATGTCCAACAACCTCGATCCCACGGTCGATCCGCTCTTCGTGGACGCGGCCGGCCACGACTACGAGTTGACCGCCGCGTCGCCGGCCCGCAACCAGGCGATCCCGCTGGCGGGGATCAACGACGGCTCGACGGACGCGGTTCCGAGCCTCGGCGCCTACCAGTACGGTGCGCCGAAGTGGACGGCGGGCGCCCGCCGTTGACGGCTGGAGACAGGTGTGCCCGGGCCGGCGGAGTTCGCCGGCCCGGGCACCTGGGCGTCCGGTTCAGCCGCGGCGCTTGGCCGCAGCGGTCTTCTTGCGGGCCTGCTTCGGCCGCGCGTCGGGGACCGGGCCGCGGCCCGCGGCGTGGTCGGCGAACGCGTCGGCCGCCTGCTCGCCGTCACCGGCGCGCAGCAGACCCACCAGGCGGCCGTGCTCGTCGGCCATGGCGTGCCAGTCGCCTTCGAACAGCGGGTCGGCGATGGCCCGCAGCGTCCGCAGGCTGGGCTCGATGACCTCCCACATCCGGGCCAGGAACGGGTTGCCGGCGCTCTGGCTGATCAGGGTGTGGAACTCGATGTCGGCGTCGCGGAACCGGCCGACGTCGTTGGTCTTGACGGCGCCGTGCATCTGCTCGACCAGCTCGTCGAGCGCGTGCAGCTGCTCCTCGGTGATGTGCTCGGTGGCGAGCTGCGCGGCCAGGCGTTCCAGCGGTTCGCGCACCTGGCGGGCGTACTCGGCGTCCTGGGAGGAGATCTCCACGACGAAGTGGCCGCGGCGCGGGACGTGCATCAGCAGGCCCTCGCGGGCCAGTTGCTTGACCGCTTCGCGCACCGGTGCCTGGCTGACCCCCAGCCGCCGTGCGATCTCCGATTCGACCACCCGGTCGTTGGGGCCGAGTTCGCCGTCGACGATGGACTGGCGAAGGAGCCCGTATACCTGGTCCGAGATCAGGGTCTTTCTGAACCGGTCCTTGTTGGTGGCCAGCGTGGAGACGAAGTCAGCCGACGGGTTCGATGCCATGATTCCCAATCCTGCGCTCTGAGGGCGAGTCTTCCATGGTACGCACTTTTATCGTCTATCGATGGATAACCGCCCAAGCTCGCACACCTGCCGCCGGGCTCGCGCACCGCGCGGCGCCCGGCTCGGGTCCGACCCGGGTGGCAACCCCGCGTACGGCGGCCTCGCCCGGGCCGTCCGATCGGATGTCGATCGGATTCCGGTCGGCCCGCCGGCCCGCCCGGGCCGCGCGGACGCGGCGAGCGGGGCGGCGGCGTGCACCGGCCCGGGCGGACAGGTGTCCTCACCTATCGCCTATCGATCGACTGAATCGAAGCAGGATGGCCCGAGCACTGTCAACCGCGCAACCCGTAGACGCGGACGGCCGTCGCGTGCAGGACGTCCCGCTGCCGCGCGGCGGGCAGATGGGCCAGGCCGGCCCGGGCCGCGTCCAGCGACTGCGCCCGGGAGCCGCGCGGCAGGCAGATCGGCCAGTCCGAGCCGACCAGGCAGCGGTCGGGGCCGAAGGCGTCCACCACCTGCCGGACCAGGCGCGTCGTCCGGTCGGCCGGCACGCCGTGCTGCTGGGTGAGCAGGCCGGAGATCTTCACGTGCACGTTCGGCACCGCGGCGGCCAGTTCCAGGTCCTGGTACCAACTCCCGGGCTCCTTGAGGAGGTTGGGCGGGTTGCCGAGGTGGTCGACGACCACGGCGAGCGCGGGGTGCGCGGCGGCCACCTCCGCCGCGGTCCGCAAGGCCCCTTCGCCCAGGTTGAGTTCGAGTGCCACGCCGGCCTCGGCCAGCACGGGAACCAGCCGCCGGGCCGGTTCCGGGGTGTCCTTCCAGGCCGGCCCGCCGATCCGCATGCCGTTCGGCCGGGTGTCGCCCCACGCGTCGAGCAGGGTGCCGAAGCGGTGCGGCCCGGCGTCGCCGTGCACATGGAGGTTGCCGACGTATCCGGCGACCAGATCCGGCCGGCGCAGCCGCAGTTCGCGCAGGTCCAGGGTCTCGGCCGCGTCACCGCGGGAGGCTTCGACGAGCACGGTCCCGCGCAGGCCCGCGCCCTTGCCCGCGCCCGCGTCCGCCAGGTCGTCCGCCGTGAAGGGCCGGTAGTGCGCGGAACCCGGCCGTATCCAGGGGAAACCCCGGCGCGGGTCCCACAGATGGGCATGGCAGTCGATCATGGTCGGCTCCTTCTCCAGGGTCGTCGACGGCTCTTGACACAGCCGTCCCCGCACTGAAGTCTAGTAATCGGCTATCGATGGGCGATTATGGGAGGCCGGGTGTACCCGATACTCGGGGTTGAACGGATCGACGGCACGGACCGCGGGACGGCGGGCCGATGACCGCCCCCGAAGCCGCGCGCGTACCGGAGCTGACCGCCACCCGCCAGGTCACCGCCGTACCTCGGTGGGCCGCGCTGGAGCGGGAGTTGTTCGCCGTCCAGGACAAGGCGTGGCGGGTGTTCGCCGAGCGCTACACCGAGGGCGACGGCCGCCTCGTCTTCCGCGACTCGCTGGGCCGGGGCCTGGACGACCGCGACGGGGTGGACGACTTCTACGAGCCGTTCTTCAACTGGCCGACGCTGTACCTGCTCGGCGGCAGCGCGGACCTGCTGCCCGCCGCGCGCCGGCACTGGCGCGGGGTGACGCGGCAGCTCACCGAGATGGGCCTGGTCGTGGACGGCCTGGAGCGGGGCTACGACTGGTTCCACCAGGGCGAGGGCATGCTGCTCTTCTACGGCCTGTGCCTCGCCGACCCGGGCGACGCCGAACTGCGGGAGCTGGCCTGCCGGTTCGCCGACGTCTACCTGCCCGGCGGCCCCAACTACGACCCCGAGCACCGGGTCGTCCGGGCGCCGCACACCGGCACCGGCGGCCCGCGCCCCGGATTCAGCGACCACGACGTCTACTTCCCCTGGAGCCTGGCGCTGCGGCCCTACGGCCTGCCGCTGGACTGGGGCACCGGGGTCGCCTCCTTCGACGAGCTGGCCGACTCGCCGGAGAAGGCCCGGGCCTACGGACGCGTGATGTGGGACCGGATGGGGCGCGGCGACACGCTCGTCAACGTGGCCTCCACCACGCTCGCCACCAACGCCTGGCTGCTCGGCGGCGACCGGCGCTACGCGGACTGGGTGGCGGAGTACGTCGGCGCCTGGCGGGAGCGGCTGGCCGGCCGCGAGGTCGTGCCCGACAACGCCGGGCTCGGCGGCGAGGTCGGCGAGTACCTGGAGGGCCGCTGGTACGGCGGGCACTACGGCTGGTCGTGGCCGCACGGGCTGTCGTCGGTCGCGTCGGCCGCGATCGTCGGCTCGGTCAACGCGAGCCTGGTGACCGGCGACGACGGCTTCCTGGAGCTGGCCCGCAACCCGCTGGACGCGGTCCTGCGCCACGCCGAGCAGCGCACCGCCGGCGAGATGGGCACCCTCGGCAGCCGTTGGCGTCCGCACCTGGGCACGATCCCGGGTGAGCGCACCTTGATGGTGCCGCAGCGCCACAACGACTCCGGCTGGTTCGACTTCACCGTCATGCCGACCCAACTCCCCCTGTCTCTGTGGCATTTCAGCCGCGACGCCGGCGACGCGGAACGGGTCGAGCGGCTGCGCGAGGGGTCCCGCTGGGACTGGGCGGCGGTGCACACCCAGCGCACCAAGGACGAGTGCGGCCACGAGGAGCCCTGGCACGAGTTCCTGAACGGACGCAACGCCGACTTCCCCGAGCGGATGCTGGCCAGTGCCCTCGCGGTCTGCGCCCAGCGGGTGGAGGCGATCGAGCGCGACGACGTGGACCCGGCCGTCGGCCCCGACGCCCTGGGCATCCACCACTGGCAGAACCTCAACCCGGTGGTCACCGAGGCGCTGCTCCAACTGACCACCGGCGCACCGCAGGTGCTCTACAACGGCGGCCTGGCCCAGTTGCACGTGCGCTACCACGACCCCGTCGAGCAGCGCCCCGGGCTGCCCGCGGACGTCGCCGCGCTGGTGTCCGACATCCGGCCCGAGCACACCGTGGTGGAACTGGTCAACCTCGGCGCCGCCGCACGCACGGTCCTGCTGCAGGCGGGCTCGTTCGCCGAGCACGTGCTGCACACCGTCCGCGCCGACGACGGCGCCGCTCTCCCGGTCGAGGGCCGCTACTGCAAGGTGGCGCTGCCCGGCGGCACCCGGGTGCGGCTGACCTTGACGATGACCCTGCGCGGCGCCGATCCCGCCCGCAACTCCCCCTGGGAGGTGGCCCGATGACCGCGCCCCTGGCCCGAAGGACCCCGTCCCGGCTGCCGTTCGACCTGCCCCCGCTGGGGATCGGCACCGCCCCGCTGGGCGGGCTGTTCGAGGAGGTGACCGAGCAGGACGCGGCGGCGACGCTGCGGGCCGCGGCCGAGGCCGGCATCCGCTACTTCGACACCGCGCCGCGCTACGGCCACGGCCAGGCGGAGGAGCGGCTGGGCCGGCTGCTGGAGCCGGCCGGGGTGACCGGGCCGGTGATCTCGACCAAGACCGGCTGGCTGCTGCGGCCGCGGGCCGACGGCTCCGGCACCGACGTGGTCACCGACTGGACCGAGCGGGGCATCCGCGAGTCCCTGGAGTCCAGCCTGGAACGCCTCGGGCGGGACGCGGTGGACATCCTCTACCTGCACGACGCGGACGACTACGCCGACGAGGTCCGTGACACCGCGTACACGGCCGTGCGGCGGCTGCGGGACGAGGGCCTGGTCAAGGCGATCGGGTTCGGCATGAACCACAGCGCGCCGCTCGCCGCGTACGTGGCCGGCTACGAGGTGGACGTCGTCCTGATCGCGGGCCGGTTCTCCCTGCTCGACCACGACGCGAGGGACACGCTGCTGCCGCTGTGCGCGAAGACCGGCACCGCGGTGGTGGTGGGCGGGGTCTTCAACACCGGTCTGCTGGCGGACCCTTCGGACGACGCCATGTTCAACTACCGTCCGGTGCCCGCGGAGGCGCTCGCCCGGGCCCGTCGCTGCCAGGCTCTGTGCGACGAGTTCGGGGTGCCGCTGCCGGCTGCGGCCGTCCAGTTCCCGTACCTGCATCCGGCGGTCACCTCCGTCGTCGTCGGCTGCCGTTCGGCCGCCGAGGTGGCGGCGAACGCCGAGGCGGCGCGGACGCCCGTGCCGGACGAGCTGTGGCGGCGCCTGGCCGACGAGGGCTTCGTGCCAAGGGAGTTGGTGGCCGGGTAGTCCAACGGTGCGAGCCGGCGGTTCGGTCCGGTAGCGTGCGGGGCATGGTGAGCCCCGAGTCGGACCCGGTGGGGGCTTTCGGTCACGCCGTCAGCCCCCTGAACCGCTGAGTTCGCAGCCCTGGTCGTCCCGCCGCGTCGCGCGGCCGGACGAGGTGCCTGCCCGTGGGCTGACCGCGGTGACGAGACGTCCTGTTCACGTTTCGCCTCACCTCGGAGCCACTCCATGCCCCTCGCGCTGTATCTGCTCGCCCTGGCCGTCTTCGCCATGGGCACGTCCGAGTTCATGCTCGCCGGCCTGCTGCCGGACCTCGCCGCCGACCTCGGCGTGACCGTGGCCACGGCGGGCGCGCTCACCTCGGCGTTCGCGGTCGGCATGACCGTCGGCGCCCCGCTGACGGCCGCGCTCGCCCGCAACCTGCCGAGCCGAACGAGCCTGCTCGGGTTCCTCCTGGTGTTCGCGGCGGCCCACGCCGCGGCCGCCACCACCACGAGTTTCCCGGTCCTGTTCGCCACCCGGGTCATCGCCGCGCTCGCGAACGCCGGGTTCCTCGCGGTGGCGCTGACGACGGCCACCGCCCTGGTCCCGCCGGACCGCAAGGGCCGCGCGCTCGGCGTGCTCCTGTCGGGCACGACGCTGGCGACCGTCGCCGGTGTCCCCGCGGGCGCGGTGCTGGGCACGCTGCTGGACTGGCGGGCGACGTTCTGGGCCGTCGCCGCGCTCTGCCTGCCCGCGGCGCTCGGCATCCTCAAGGCGGTCCCGGAGCGAGCAGCGGGGCGCGCCGGGCCGGGTACGCCGGGTGAGCCGGGTACGCCAGGTGCGACGGCTACGCCGGGTACGCCGGGTACGCCGCCGCTGCGGTCGGAGCTGGCCCAACTGAAGAGCCGTCAGCTGATCCTGGCGATGCTGCTCGGCGCGCTGGTGAACGCGGCGACCTTCGCGAGCTTCACCTTTCTCGCCCCCGTCACGACCGGCACCGCCGGCCTGGGCCGGATGTGGGTCCCGGTCGTCCTGATGCTCTTCGGCGCGGGCTCCTTCGCCGGGGTCACCGTCGCCGGGCGCCTGGCCGACCGGCGGCCCGGGCTGGTCGTGGCGGTCGGCGGCCCGATGCTGCTCATCGGCTGGCCCGCCCTGGCACTGCTCGCCGGTTCCCCCGTCGCCCTGTGCACCCTCGTGTGCGTCCAGGGCGCGCTGTCCTTCGCGCTGGGCAGCACCCTGATCACGCGGGTCCTCTACGCGGCCGCGTCCGCGCCCACCATGGCCGGTGCGTACGCGACCGCGGCGCTCAACGTCGGCGCCGCGCTCGGGCCGCTGGTCGCAGCGGCCGCCCTCACCACCCCGGCCGGGGACCTCGGGCCGCTGTGGGCGAGCGGGCTGCTCGTCCTGCCGGCCCTGCTGGTCGCGCTCCCCCACCGCCGTGCGATCGTGACGAGCCGAAGCGACGAGGTGCGCCGCGACGTCGCCAGGACCGTCGAGCCGGACGGCGCGCATCCCCGTGCGGGCGAGCGGAGTTGAGGTACGGGCCTGCCGCCGCGGTGCGGGCTCAGAGCGCGATGAGCCCCGCGGCCGTCGGCCTGAACCCGCAGGCATCGAGGTAGAACGCCCGCAGGTCCTCCTCGAAGTCGACGTGCAGCCATGCGCATTGGGCGGCACGCGCCTGGCGGGCGGCCTCGGCCACGAGCCCGGCGCCGATTCCCGTACGGCGGTGGCTGCCCGCGACCACGGTGTCCAGGATGAACGCGTGGACACCGCCGTCCCACGCCACGTTCACGAACCCGACGAGGTCACCGTCGTCGCGGGCGCAGACCCAGCCCAGGCTGTGGCGCCGTAGCTGCGCCTGCCAGTCGGTGCCCGAGGGGCCCGAAGCGCCCGCGGCCGGGTGGCCGAAGCCCGCCGCATGCAGCGCGTCGACGGCCGCGTTGTCGAAGTCGTCCCGCCACACGTACGTGATCGTCATGGCGCGAGCGTATGCCGCCCGGCTCGCCCGACGCCTCCCGGTTTTCCGCCGGCGTCAGGTCGCCGGTGCGACGGACGTGCGTCGGGTGCGCCGGTGGCGGACCGCCGCGGAGCCGATCGCGACGACCAGGCCGCCGAACGCCCACGCGCCCAGCACCCACAGGGAACCGGTGGTGGCGTGGCCGTCGAAGTAGACGGTGTTGCGTACGACGGTGGTGCCCGCGCCCGGGGGCAGCGCCTGGCCGATCGCGCGCCAGAACGGCGGCAGCAGGGCGGCCGGGTAGACGCCGCCCGAACTGGGGTTGCCCAGGACGGTGAAGATGAGGATGGTGACACCGAGCCCGATCGTGCCCAGCAGCGACTGGAGCGCGACGCCCACGGCGCCGGAGGCGAAGACCACCAGGGTGCCGATACCGACCAGTTCCCAGAACGCGCCGGGCAGGCAGTCCAGCACCGGGCCGACGATGACCGCGCCTCCGATGCCGGAGATGAACGCGTAGGGCACCATCGCCGCGAGCCGCACCAGGATGCGTCGGAGCGTCGGACGGGCCGAGCCGGTCGCCATGCTCAGCGCCGACGAGGCGAGGTATCCGCCGATCGTCCAGCTCAGCACCAGGTAGAACGACGACAGGCCGCGCGAGTCGCCCGACGCCGGCGGGCGGATGTCCCGCACGGTGATCCGGCGGCCCTGCTTGCCGTCCACGACCCGCACGACCTTGGTGGCGGCGTCGGACGCCGACGGGCCGCCCGCCGAGGCGACCAGGACGGTGTCCGTACGGCCGGTCGCGTCGACGAGGAACACCGCGTCGGCACGCCGGTCCAGCAACCGCTTCCGGCCCTGTGCCCGGTCGGCGACGGCGGTAGCGGCCAGCGGCGTACCCGGAAGCGCGTTGAGCCGCGAGACGGTACTGCCTTCGAGCGCCGCCGGCGCCACCACCGCCACCGGCACGCGGTGCGCCTTGGGCGCATGGAAGGCCCCCATGTACGACAGCGCGAACCCCAACTGCAGGAGCAGGACGCCCAGCATGATCAGTGCGGCCCGGACGGTGATCGCGTCCCGCACCTCCGCCACCGCGCCGCGCGCGCCCACCTCGTCCTGTCCTGCCCGATCTCCTTCGCCCGGCAACAGCGTTCTCCCTCCAGCGGCACGCCCGACCGCACCAGCACGACCGGGCCCGGCACATCCTCCGCCGCCCGCGCCGCCCGACGCCTCGGACGCGCCCGCCGCACCGGCCCACACGCCCCATTCGGTGGAGGCGGGCACCGGTGAAACCCTCCGAACGGGCAGCGGGCCAGGCCCCTCTGGCGTCCACCTGCCGGGGACGGCAGGATGCTCGGCATGGATCAGGGGGTGGCCGCGATCCTCGCGGCCGGCGTGGCGGGCGCGGCGGGCGCGCTGGGGGCGGTCGCGGGGGCACGGGCGGCGGGCCGGGCCGCGCGCGGACAGGCCGCCCACGAACAGGCGTTACGCGCGCGCAGCGCCGCCATCGAGGCGATCGACACGGCCTGCAACGCCTTCCATCAAAAGGGGTACGTCGCGATACAGGCCGTCGTGGAGTTCGAGGCGGCCGTCATCGGCGGTCACGACGGCACCAGCCAGGAGCGGGAGTTCAGCGTCTCCATCAGCGCGGCCCTCATGGCCACCCACGAAGTCCGCTGGTGCAGCGCCGAGTTGGAGGAGCCGGCCCGTCAATGGTGCGACGCGATACAGAAGATCGGCCAGGCGATCCGCGCCCTGCGCGCCACCCCCGACGCGACCACCGACCCGGCCTCCCCCAGCCACCACCGCCGCCACGCCGCCTGGCTCCACGAGAAGGAGGTCCTGCACGCCTTCCAGCGCCGGGTCCAGCAGGTCAAGGAGTCCACGTCCGCTTCGTTCCTGACCTAGGGAGTCTCATTCCTGGCCTGGGTGGCGGGCCCGGACAGCGCGGACATCAGACCGCGCATCGTCGCGACGAGGGCCGCCCGGTAGCCGGCCTGGCGGGGTGGCCGCTGCGGGATTCCGTCGGCGTCCGGGGGCGGTACCGCGCCCGGGCCGGTCCACTTCTCCTGCACGTCGACGGCGACCGTGAGCACCGCGCCGCCGTGCAGGACGGTCAGGGTCTCGTCACGGCCGCTGGTCAGCAGGTAAGCCCGGTCCCCGAGATCGGGCACCCGAACGACGTGCGTCGACCCAGCGGTTGCCAGGATCGCCGTGGTCGTACCCGAGCCGTCGTCCGAGGGCGCGACCGGCTCCACGGTGTGCCGGCTGCTGCCGACATCGTCGAACTCGGCAGCGGGGTCGGTCTTCTTGTGCAGTTGCACCGTGACGACGGTGCTGTACGAAGCCTGCCAGTGGGTCCCGACGGACCGCTGCGCGGTGAGCGTGCACGCGGCCTGGTCGAGCGCCGGACCGGTCTGCGTATCGGCCGGGAACACCTCGACGTGGCCCGCGCCGAGCGCGTCGGTCAGCGGCTTGAGGCTTGAGCCGCCGCAAGGGCTCCCGGAGATCCGGTAGTGGTGGAGGTCGGGGACGGATTCCTTCCCGTACCCGGACAGTTGCAGCACCAGCGCCCATACGGCCGAGGTCGCGACGACCGCCCCCAGCACCCACGGCCACGGCCGCGTTCGAGCACCCCTGACGCCGCCGCGCACCACGTCCGCGGACGCGCCTTCCGTCCACGCGCCCTCCGGGTCTCCCCCGTCGCCCTCGACCTCCGGTTCACCGATCAACGGCTCGACCGCCTACATGGACCCGGAAACCGTCGAGGAGCACCCCGACGCGCTCGTCCCCCCGCCCCGGCGGTGCGGTCACTCTTCCGTCGACGCTGACCATGTTCCCCCCTGGACACGCAGCCACCCCCGCGCGAACCATCCGCGCCCGCGCCAGGTTTCCGTGACACGTCGTCAGACGAGTCTAGCGACTCCGACAACGCAGCGAGGTGCCGTACCGGGCGCCGCGAACCGGTGAACCCTTCCGGTCACGGCACCAGCCACCGCTCCACGCGTCCACCCCGTGCACCTCGCACCGAGGGCAACCTCAACCGGCCCCGCCGGGCGCTGGTATCCGCCGGGAGGCCCGCCAACTCCTCGACGGCTCCGGCATCGCCTGGACCTCGCTCCGCAACGGCTCCACCCCCACAGCCTCGCCTGGCTGCTCGGCCGCTGGCAGCAGAGCGGCACCATCACCGCCCCGGCCGACGGGCCGGTCTCCTGGACCGACCGCGCCGACGCAGCCGAGGGGGCCGCGGCCCTCCTCAGCGGGGAGCGGACGTTCGAGGAGCCGGTCACCCTCACCGCCCGCCGGGCCGTGACGTTCGACGCCGTCGGCGCCCTGGCTTCGAAGGCCGGCCGGCCGCGAGGTCAGGCGCGTCGTGCTCGACGACGAGCAGTGGGTCGCGGCCAAAGTCGCGGCCGGCACGCCGGAGGCGATGGCCCGGATGACGCTCACCACCTTCCAGTCCGCCCCCGAGGGCCGCTTCGCCGGCACCGACCCGCTGCTCGCCGAACTCCTCGGCCGTGAACCGCGCAGCGTTGCCGACCAGTTCGCGCACACCCCCACCGCCTGACCACAGCACACCGGCCCCTGCCGGGTTCGCCCCATCGGCCCCGGCGCGCGGCAACAGGGTCGAACCGCCGGGGGTCGGCGGACCGTGTCCGTGCCGAAGCGCGTCTCGTCGCCCGCGTGGAACCCGCAGAATCGTCCGCCTGCTCCCCTGCCGGGCCGGGCCGTACCGCCTGCGGAAACAGCGGCGGCCGGGTCTCGCCGGCCTGGGCGCGACCCGGC
>NZ_JBFBIV010000108.1:0-24378 GCF_040702025.1 Streptomyces sp. NPDC088194
ACTTCAGCGGGGTCGAGGTCGAGGCCGACGGCGCCCGCGCCCGGGTGCTGCCCGGGACCGTATGCGCGCCCCTCGATCGGTGGAATGCTCCGACGATCCGCTGATCAGGTTGCGCTGGTCAGGTTCCGGACAGCGGCATGGCGGCCGCGACGAGCTGGCCGCGCGAGCAGGCCCGGGCCAGCGCGTCCCGCATCAGGTCCTCGCGCGGCTGGCGACCGATCGAGCCGGCCGGGCCCGCGTACACGTACACCTCGTTCCCGCGCTGCACCGCGGCCCGCCAGCCGTCGCTGACCTGGAGCGGCTGGTGCGCCTGCCACCAGGCCGCGGCGGGGCCGCCGTTGGCGCCCGGCTGGAGCACGGCGTGCAGCTTGCCCATGGCCAGCAGCACCGACCAGCCCGGCAGCGGCGACGGCCGTGCCTCCAGGTCGAGTTGGGGCACGAAGCCCTGCTCGATGAGGAGCGGCAGGAAGTCGTCGCCGCCGCCGGTGGAGCCGACCCGGGCGACCGGACCGGTCGGCTCGACGACCAGTGCCGGGCGGAGCTGGTCCTCCACGATGATCAGACCGCAGGTGATGCCCAGCACCGCCTGCCGGGGCGCGAGGTCGAGGTCGGGCACGGCGGGGGCGTCGGCGGTCCGGCCGCCCGCGCCCTGGCCGCCTGCCGCGCCACCGCCCGCGGGCCCGCCGTACGGCTCGGTGCGCGGCTCGGCGTGCGGCGGCGGCCCGCCGGGGAGGCCCGCGCCGGGGCTCTCCGCGAGCGCGCCGCCGGAGATGCCGGCCACCGCACCCTGCAACTGGGCCTCGGACACCGGCACGACCTGCGAGGGGATGCACGCGGCGTGCGCGAAGGCCAGCACGGCGGTCTCGTCGCCCACGAACAGCACGGTGCTGGTCCGCTCCTGCCCGCTGTCACCGGGCGTGCGGCAGGACGTGCAGTCGTACGTGCCCGGCGAGCTCTCGCCGGTGAGGAGCCGCTGGGTCTCCTCGTCGCCGATCTCGGCTCGTACCTCATCACTCACGTCGAGCATGGGCGCCACGGAGTCTCCTTGGAAGTGCGGTGCTGCGGTCACGAATGCGGGCCGAAGGTTCGGCCGCCGGGCGGGTCCCGGCGCACTGTGACAACGGACGGCCCGCGCGGGGGGTCACGGTTTGCGGGGTACGGGTTGCCTCGCGCGCGTGCTCCATATGAGTGAGGTGCGGGGCCTGGCGGGCCGTGCCAGCCGAGTTCCGGGGTGGGGCCATGCTTAGCGTGGCCCGATGATCGAACTGTCGAACTTGTCGGACTCATCTGATTTGTCAGCCCCGCCAGCTCAGCCGGTTCAGTCAACTCAGCCAGCGCTGCCGGACGGGTCGGCCCAGACTACGGCCCGGACCACCCGGACCACCCAGCCACCCCAAGTCGCGCAGGCGGCCCGGACGGCGACTCCGAGCCGGTCGCGCACGGAGGAGTCCCGCACGGAGAAGTCCCGCACGGTGGAGCCCGGGGCGGTGGAGCCCGGGGTGCAGGGGCCATGGCCGGACCGCCCGGCCTGGCCCGCCCAGGACGACCCGCGGGGAGAGGCGTGGGGAGCCGCGCGCCGCTCGCGCCACCTCGGCGGCGTCCGCCGCATCACCCTCGCGCGCATCCGCGGCCCGCGTGCCGCCGCCGCGGTCGCCGTGCTCGGCGCGTGCGCCCTGCTCCCGCTGGTGACCCAGCCCGCCGCCGCGGCACCCGCCGCCCAGAAGGCCGCGGTGGCCCCCGGCCGTTCGCGGCCCGCCGACCCCGCAGCCCCCGCGGCCCCTGCGGCATCTACGGTTTCTGCGGTGCCGCTCGCCGATGCGATGTCCGCCGCTGCCGCTCCGGCTGCTGCTCATGCCGCGGCCGCGCCTGCCGTCGCCGCTGCCGCGACCACCCACACCACTTCGACGACCGCCGCGGCCCCGCGCGTGGTCACGTTCACCCGGCAGCGCTCGGTCTGGGACGACCTGGCGATGTGCGAGAGCAGCGGCAACTGGCAGATCAACAGCGGCAACGGCTTCTACGGCGGCCTCCAGTTCTGGCAG
The DNA here is from genome assembly GCF_040702025.1 of Streptomyces sp. NPDC088194. Classification (NCBI taxonomy): domain Bacteria; kingdom Bacillati; phylum Actinomycetota; class Actinomycetes; order Kitasatosporales; family Streptomycetaceae; genus Streptomyces; species Streptomyces sp. NPDC088194. The sequence continues at coordinate 2,043 of NZ_JBFBIV010000108.1, forward strand.
CCCACCTGGGAGCTGTTCGGCGGCCTGAAGTACGCGCGTCGCGCGGACCTGGCCACGCCCCAGCACCAGATCGACATCGCCGAGGCGGTGCTGCGGGTGCAGGGCTGGAGCGCCTGGCCGGCGTGCTCGCGGCGGATCGGGATGAGCGGCTTCAAGCACATCGTGCACACCGTGCAGCCCGATGAGACCCTGGCGGGCATCGCCCGTTCCTACGACGTGGACGGCGGCTGGCAGCGGCTGTACGAGCTCAACAAGAGCCTGATCGGTTCCGATCCGAACCGGCTGCTGCCGGGAACGGTCCTCACCGTCAACTGACCGCCGGCCATCCGGCGAACCCCTCGACGTGTACGGGGCCGGCGGGATTCCGCCGGCCCCGCACACGTGGCCGGGACACCGATCGTATCCGGCCGCGGTTAACTTGTCGGTGTCCGGTAAACCACCGGAAATGACGGATTTTTTGTGCGGGGACTGTGCGGAACATGTGTGCGCCCGTCACCGTACGCCGTGCGGCTATTGCACCGAATACCGTTGCTGCCATGGGACCGCTACCGAACCCGCCTGACCGGAATCCGGACGACGACCTCGACGCCTATGTCGGCCTCACCGCGGCGGAAGCGGAAGCCCGGGCCCGGGAGCGCGGCTGGACCACGCTCCGCAGCCTGCCGCCCGGGACGGTGGTGACGATGGAGTACGTCCTCGGGCGGCTGAACTTCATCGTGGCCGAGGGCCGTGTACAGCGCTGCTGGCTTGGCTGAGCGGCGGCACCGGGCGGGCCGACTGCCGGTCCACCGGCCGTCGGCGGGAGCCGACCGCGCCGGGCGGAGTGCGCTCGCCGCGCACCGTGGGCGGACGGCTCGGGGTGTGCCCGCCGCCGGGCGCCGTGGCGGTCGGAGCGACCCCGCCGGGCGCGGCGGACGCCGTGGACGTTGCCGAGACGGGCGCGGGCGACACGGACGCCGAGGGAGCCGAGGACGCGGCGACACCCGCGGGCGCGGTGACCGCGGAGGGCCCCACAGGCGTGGCCGAGGCGCCGGACGGCGCGGTGACCTGCGCGGTCGAGCCCACCGTCTCGCGGTCCGGCTCGCCGTCCCCGCTGGGGTGGCCGGGCAGGGCGGGAGCGGCCGGCAGTGCCGTCCCCGGAGCCGTACGCCGTGCGCGCCGGCCTCGGACGCGGTTCCAGCCGCGGGTGATCCAGTCCTCGGCCTTGGCCATGAACGGCTCGAACCACGGCAGTGCCAGCAGGATCAGCAGCCCCGCCGCCCACCCGAGCAGCACATCGCTCACCCAGTGGGTTCCCAGGTAGACGGTGGTCGCGCCGACGCCGAGCGCCAGCAGCGCACTGGCGATCGAACCCCAGCGCCGGGCTCGCGGAGTTGTGGCGAGATAGGCCAGTACGCCCCAGGTCACCACCGCATTGGCGGTATGCCCGGAAGGAAATATATCGCCGCCGGCGAACATCTCCGCGGAGCCGACGGTCGTCGCGTAATGCGGACCGAGCCGGCCGAGGCCGTATTTCACGGCCCCCACGGTGATGTTGAGCAGCAGCAGCGAGGTGCCGAGCACCAGCAGGGGGTGCAGGGTGCGGTGGCGCCAGGCGCGCCAGCCGAGCCAGGCGAGCACCATCACGGCGGTGGGGCCGCGCTGGCCGAGGACGACGAAGTAGTCCAGGAACGCGTGAATCTGGGGCCACTGCTTGTAGGGGCGCCACAGCATGACCTGCCAGTCGAGCGTCACCAGCTTCGAGGTGGTGACCACGCCGACCACGATCGCGACGTAGGAGGCGACGGTGAGGCCGAACAGCCACACACGTGTTCGACTCATCCGCGGCAGGCCACGGCTCGCCGGTCGCTCCGCCGCGCGGTCGGGCCCGTTATCGGTACGCACTGAAACGACGTTACAGCGTGTGATGGCATGCAACCGCCTCACGACCGGATTTGTAATGACGATGTGATGTGGAGTGCGTCTCACCACCCCTTTGGCGGACGGTGATTGAGGTGAATGCGAGGAGGCCGTGGAGTTTATGTTCGGGTGTTGATACTCACATGCCCATGTTCTTATTCGATACTTATTTCCCTCGAATTTATTCAGGGTTTCCCGCGTGATGGCCGGGCCTGCGCGGGGTGCACGGGCGGGCCGAACGCCGGGCCGGTGCGGGCCGGGCGCCCGGGGTACAGCCGGAACGGAGCGGCGCCGAGGCCCGCGCGGCGCCGGCCTTGAGGGTGGCGCCGACGACTCCGTTGACGGCGCCGATGACGGCGGTCCGGTGCCGTGGCTGCGCCGGGCAGGTGGCAGGAGCGGGCCTGGCGCGGGCCGGGCGGACGCGGGCGTCCGGCCGGGAGCCGTACCGGTTGCGGTTCTTTCGCGGCCGCTACTCCGTCCGGGGCGGCCCTCACCCTACCGGCGGGCACCGCCGCAGGTCGGGCCGGGCACATCCAGGTCACGTACGCTGGCGTTTCACCCGCCCGGGAGTCACGGAGTCAGCCGTGGAGGTACGCCTATGACGCGGCCGGTCAGCCGCTGGACCATCCTCGTCGTGCTGTGCGCGAGCCTGCTGATCGTCGCGCTGGACGCCACCGTGCTGCACGTGGCGGTCCCCGCGCTCACCGAGGATCTGCGGCCCGGCTCACAGGACCTGCTGTGGATCGTCGACGCGTACCCGCTGATCGCCGCGTCGCTGCTGATCCTCTTCGGCACGCTCGGGGACCGGATCGGCCGCCGCCGGGTGCTGCTGATCGGCTACGCGCTCTTCGGTGCCGCCTCGGCGATGGCCGCCTTCGCGCCCAGTCCGGACATCCTGATCGCCGCTCGTGCGCTGCTCGGCGCCGGCGGTGCGATGATCATGCCCGCCACGCTGTCGATCCTGCGGCAGGTCTTCCCCGACCGGCGCGAGCGGGCGACGGCGATCGGCGTGTGGAGCGCGGTCGCCGCAGTCGGGGCCGCGGTCGGGCCGGTGCTCGGCGGCTTCCTGGTGGAGCACTTCTGGTGGGGCTCGGTCTTCCTGGTCAACATCCCGCTGATGGCCGTGATGCTGCCGCTCGGCCGGGTGCTGCTGCCCGAGTCGCGCGGCTGCGGCGACGGCCCCTGGGACGTGGTGGGCGCGGCGGCGGCCGCCCTGGGCATCCTGGGCGCGGTCTTCGGGGTCAAGCGGTTCGGCGCCGGCGCGGCCCCCGTGGACCCCACGGTCTGGGTGCCGCTGCTGCTCGGCCTGGCCCTGCTGGTGTTCTTCGTCCGGCGCCAGCGCCGCCTCGCCCACCCGCTGATCGACGTGCGGATGTTCGCCCAGGCGGCCTTCTCCACCTCGGTGGGCTGCATCGTGCTGGCCATGCTGGCGCTGGTCGGGCTGGAACTGATCGCGGTGCAGTACCTCCAGCTCGTGCTCGGACTGAGCCCGCTGGACACCGGGCTGCGCCTGCTGCCGCTCACCTTCGCCGCGATGGCCGGCGGGCTGGCGGGCTCGCGGGCGCTGGCCCGCTTCGGGCCGCGCCGGATGGTCGGCGGCGGCTTCCTGCTCACCGCGCTGGCCGTGCTCTCGCTGACCGCGATGGGTCAGCAGGACCGCCCCATGCTGCTCACCGTCGTCTTCGTCGCGCTGGGCTTCGGCCTGGAGGCCACCTTGTTCGGCGCGTACGAGTCGATGCTCAGCCAGGCGCCCGCGCACCGGGCGGGCGGGGCGGCCGCGGTCGGCGAGACCGCGTACCAACTCGGTGCCGGACTGGGCATCGCGCTGCTCGGCAGTGTGATGAACGCCGTCTACGCGCCGCGCGCCCCCGGGATCAGCGCCGCCGACACCACCGCGGCCGACCAGTCCCTGGGCGGTGCGTACGACGTGGCCGACCGGGTCGGCGGCGCCCCGGGGGCGGCGCTGCGACACGCCGCACGGCACTCCTTCGTGCACGGCCTGCATGTGACGCTCGTGGTCAGCGTGGTGCTGCTGCTGTCGGGCGCGTGGGCGGCGAGGCGGCTGCCGCCGGTGATGGAGTGCGGGGTGGGCGAGGAGCGCCTGCCGGGTGCCGGGTCCGTGGCGGAGGACGCCCTCCCTGGCCGTCCTGGCCGTGGCGACGCGGAACCTGCCGCCGATCCCGTGGCGCCTCCCGCCGGGGAACGGCCGTGGCCGGTGCACGCCGAGCACTCCGCCGTACGCTCCGCCTCCGCGCGCCCGGGCGCCGTACGCTCTGGACGGGCGAGGGACTGAGCCGTAACGTCGGCGCCGAGCCGCGATTACCAGTGCTAGTTTTACGGGCCGGAGGTCCACCCATGTCCCCAGCGTCCAGGGCGCCCTTCGACCCGTACGACCCGCTGGGTCTGGACGATCTGCTCACCGCCGAGGACCGCGCGGTGCGCGACAGCGTGCGCGGGTGGGCCGCCGACCGGGTGCTGCCCCACGTGGCCGGCTGGTACGAGCGCGGCGAGCTGCCCGAGATCCGCGAACTCGCGCGTGAACTCGGTTCCCTCGGCGCTCTCGGTATGCAGCTGACCGGTTATGGCTGCGCGGGCGCGAGCGCGGTGCAGTACGGCCTGGCCTGCCTGGAGCTGGAGGCCGCCGACTCCGGCATCCGCTCGCTGGTGTCGGTGCAGGGCTCGCTCGCGATGTACGCCATCCACCGCTACGGCTCGGCCGGGCAGAAGGAGCGCTGGCTGCCGTCGATGGCCGCGGGCGAGGTGATCGGCTGCTTCGGGCTGACCGAGCCGGACCACGGCTCCGACCCGGCGGGCATGCGCACCCGGGCGGTCCGGGACGGCTCGGACTGGGTGCTCGACGGCCGCAAGATGTGGATCACCAACGGGTCGGTCGCGGGGGTGGCCGTGGTCTGGGCGGCGACCGAGGAGGGGGTGCGCGGCTTCGTCATCCCCACCGACACCCCCGGGTTCTCCGCCCCGGAGATCCGTCACAAGTGGAGCCTGCGGGCCTCGGTGACCAGCGAACTGGTACTGGACGGCGTACGGCTGCCCGCGGACGCGGTACTCCCCGAGGTCACCGGCCTGCGCGGCCCGCTGAGCTGCCTCAACCACGCGCGCTACGGCATCGTGTGGGGCGCGATGGGTGCGGCCCGGGCCAGCTTCGAGGCGGCGCTGGAGTACGCGCGCGGGCGGGAGCAGTTCGGCCGGCCGATCGGCGCCTTCCAGCTCACCCAGGCGAAGCTCGCCGACATGGCGGTCGAACTGCACAAGGGCATCCTGCTCGCCCACCACCTCGGGCAGCGGATGGACGCGGGCACGCTGCGCCCGGAGCAGGTCAGCTTCGGCAAGCTCAACAACGTGCGCGAGGCGATCGAGATCTGCCGCACCGCGCGCACCATCCTGGGCGCCAACGGCATCTCGCTGGAGTACCCGGTGATGCGGCACGCGACCAACCTGGAGTCCGTGCTCACCTACGAGGGCACGGTGGAGATGCACCAACTCGTACTGGGCAAGGCGCTCACGGGTTTCGATGCCTTCCGCGGGTGAGGCGTTGCCCACGGAAGGCGGTGGCCACCGGTCCCGGCCGGTGTGCGGCCGGAACCGGTCTCAGTTCTGGTTGAAGAAGCCGTCGCCACCGCGGCGGGAGTCGGCGTTCATCACGGAGTAGTCGGCCGGGGTCAGCAGGAACACCCGGGTGGCCACCCGCTCGATGGAGCCGCGCAGACCGAAGGTCAACCCGGCGGCGAAGTCCACGACGCGCTTGGCGTCGGAGGGCTCCATAGCGGTGAGGTTGACGATCACCGGCACGCCGTCTCGGAACAACTCACCGATACCGCGTGCGTCCCGGAAGCCGTCGGGCGTCACCGTGGCGATCCGCCGGCCCTCCCCCTCGGCCGACTCGGTGGCGATCCGAACCCGCGGGTCGGTCACCCACGTGTCGGCGCGCTCCGGGCCCTCGCCGTAGTCGGCGTACTCCTCGTCGTAGTAACCCTCGCCGCCGTTGTCGTCGACGAGGCCAAGCCAGGCACTCGCCCGTCGAACCGAACCCATGGACGCCTCCTCTCTCGCACGCGGTCTGTACCGTCCGCTTAGTCCTATCGTCATCCATGATGAGGGTGATGCGCCAAGGGGATAGGCGCCACGCAGGCGCTTTGTGACGGTACTGGCACACACGATAGTGGCGCACCGTCAAGCAGGGGCAGGCATCGGAGAGCTGACGATGCGATGGGAACGTCCTCCACGATCGGGTGATTTCGGGGGCCGTACGGCCGTACGGAAGCGGGGGACCGCACCGATAACATGACCGCCGGTCGGGTTCTGAAACCTGACCGAAGGTCAAAGTGCAGGTGGCGGTGGGCGCATGGCGGCCGGCGGACCATCCGAGGGTGGCCGCCGCCCCGTCCCGCCGCACCGCGAGTTCCGGGTCCGACGGGGGAGTGGGAAGCGTGTTCGGAATCATTCGGCCTTGCCGGCATCGGATGTCGGAGGGCATGGCGGCCTCCTGGCTGGCGCATCTGTGTGGTCTGTGCCTCGCCTTGCGCGACGGACACGGGCAGTTCGCCCGTGTCGCTACCAATTACGACGGTCTGATCATCTCTGTGCTGGTCGAGGCGCAGTCCACGCCCACCGCCGACCAGCGACGCACCGCGGGGCCCTGCCCGCTGCGCGGGATGCGTACCGCGCCCGTCGCGAAGGGCGAGGGCGCCCGGCTGGCCGCGGCGGTCTCGCTGGTGCTGGCGTCGGCGAAGGTGCGCGACCATGTCGATGACGGGGACGGCGCGTTCGGCCGCCGCCCCGTCGCTCGCGCGGCCCGCAAGGTCGCCCGCCGCTGGGACCAGGCCGGCGCGCGGACCGGCGGCGACCTCGGCTTCGACACCACGCTGCTGCTCGACGCGGTCGGCCGGCAGGGCGAGGTCGAAGCCGCGGCCGGCCCCGGCAGTTGCGTGCTGGCCGTCACCGAACCCACCGAGACCGCCACCGCCGCGGCCTTCGCCCACACCGCGGTCCTTGCCGGCCGCCCGGGCAACACCGACGCGCTCCAGGAGGCCGGACGGCTGTTCGGCCGCCTTGCCCATCTGCTCGACGCGGTCGAGGACCTGGCCGAGGATGCCCGAACCGGCGCCTGGAACCCGCTCACCGCCACCGGCACCGATCTCACCGAGGCCCGGCGACTGTGCGACGACGCCCGCCACGGCATCCGGCTCGCCCTCCGTGACGTCGACTTCGCCGACACCGCCTCGGCCCGGCTGGCCCACACCCTGCTCGTCCACGAACTGGGACGCTCCGTGGACCGGGCGTTCGGCGCAGGCAACTGCCCGCACGGCCCGGCGGCGCAGAACGGCAACCCGTATACCGGGAACCCGTACACCGGCAGCCCCTACGCACCGGGTGCGCCGAACCAGCAGCCCTACCCGCCCGGGCAGCCGGGTGCACCGGGCGGCCCCGGAGGCTTCCCGCCGCCGCCCGAACCGCCGCGCCGCCGCGGCCTGCTCGCCGGTTGCCTGGTCTACACCGGCCTGTGCTGCACCTGCCGACTGTGCTGCACCGACCACGAGGACGCCTGGACCGGCCGGCCGCGCGAGTCCTGGTGCAGTTCCTGCGGGGACTGCGCTGACTGCGGCGACTGCTGCCAGTGCTGCGAATGTGGCGATTGCTGCGATTGCTGCGACTGCGGGTGCGACTGCTGAATCGGGCCGCCGAGGTCAGGGGTGCGCTGGTGGAACCTGGCCCCCGGCACCTGGCAGCCGCTCCGGCCTCGCGCCCCGGACGCCGCCGGCCCCCGCGCCGAGAACCGCCCCGGGCCCGCCGCGGACCACCCCGGCCACGCTGTCCTGCTCTTCGTCGATCGATCACATCGCGGTCCACTCCTGTCCTGAATCGCTGCCAGACTGAACGACATGCTGGAAACGTCGGCACGCCTGCTGCGTCTGCTCTCCCTCCTCCAGTCGCGCCGTGACTGGACGGGACCCGAACTCGCCGAGCGCTTGGAGATCACCGCCCGCACGGTCCGGCGCGACGTCGAACGGCTGCGTGCGCTCGGCTACCCCGTCCACGCCACCCCCGGCACAGCGGGTGGCTACCGGCTGGGTGCGGGCGCCGCCCTGCCGCCGCTGCTGCTCGACGATGAGGAGGCCGTCGCGGTGGCGCTGTGCCTGCGGACCGGCGCGGTCGGCGGCGTCGAGGGCATCGAGGAGACCTCGGCGCGGGCGCTGACCAAGCTGGAGCAGGTCCTGCCGTCACGGCTGCGGCACCGCGTGCAGGCGATGCAGGCCGTCACCGTGCGCCCCGCACCCGCCACGGCGACGGTCCGCCAGGAAGTGCTGACCGCCATCGGCGCCGCCTGCCGGGACCGTGAACGGCTGCGGTTCGACTACCTCGACCACGGCGGCGCCGGCAGCCGCCGCACTGTCGAGCCCTATCGACTGGTCCATCACGGCCGTCGCTGGTACCTCCTCGCATTCGACACCGACCGGGACGACTGGCGGACTTTCCGCGTGGATCGGATCGAGCCCAAGTCGCCCACCGGCCCGCGCTTCACCCCGCGTGAACTTCCCGACGACGCGGCTTCCTATGTCGCCGAGGGCGTCACCTCCCGTGCCTACCGCTTCCAGGCCAGGGTGGTGCTGCACGCGCCCTTGGAGACCATCGCCGCACTCGCCTGGTCCGGTTTCGGCTCCCTCACGGCACGGGGGCCCGACACCTGCGAACTGACCACCGGATTCGAGTCGATGGACGCGCTGGCGATGTTCATCGGCATGACCGGGGTGGAGTTCGAGGTGAAGGAGCCGCCCGAACTGGCCTCGCACCTGGCGACGGTGTCCGGCCGGCTGGCCCGCGCGGCGCGACGCGGAGAGCCGGGTGACGGACCCTAGTCCAGGGCGCCGCTCGTGCCGCCCTGCGTGCGGCCCCAGCCGTAGGCACGGTCGGCTCGCAGGCGTATGACCAGCCTCCCGTCGGCCACCATCGCCGCGCGGTACTCCTCCCAGTCCGGATGCTCACCGGCGATCGCTCGATAGATCTCGACCAACTCGTCGACGGTGGCGTCGTGCGGATCGGCGGCCACCGGGGTCAGCTCCGCCTCTCCCTCGGCGACCAGATACGCCCCCAGGTCCGGGGTCGTGACATAGAAGCTCGCCCGCGGATCGCGGCGCAGATTGCGGGTCTTGGCCCGGCTGTCAGTGGCCGAGACACGGATGTACCGGGTCGATTCGTCGTAGATGAACGTCACGTTGGACAACTGGGGCCTGCCGTCCTTCTTGAGGGTGACGAGCACTCCGTTCCGCTGTTCCTTGAGCAGGTCCAGCAGCGGGCTGGTGGCGGGGGCCGGGCTCATGATCGCTCCTGGGTGGGGTGTGGTGCTGACGGATACCGGTCGATTACTGCCTGTGCATGGGAAAACGCACCGTGACCGGTTGTTGTTCCGGCTCGAATGCCGAATCGCACGGATTCACTCTTCCGGGTGGCCGGAGTTTCGCGAGTCCGGCTCCGCCAGCGGAAATGCCATCACGGACGCCCCGATACCGACCGTGCCCGCGGCGTGCGGCGCCTGCGCCGCGTCGTGCAACTCGTCGAACAGCGCGGCCAGTCGCCGCCGGAAGCCGTCCCACACCTCCGGTGCCACCCACAACTCCAGGTCCGACGTGACGCCTTCCGCGTCCGGTGCGCGCCGCGCCGCGCGATCCCGCATGTTGTGGGCGAGCGCCTCCGCGAGCAGCGGGGCGGCCTCGTGCCGCTGGTCGGACAGCGGGGAGGCGTGCACCGCGCGATAACGTCGTTCCCTGCCGCCGCGGTTGGACCGTACCTCGGCGAGTTCGACCAGCCCGACCGCGTCCAGTCGGCGCAGGTGCTGACTGGCCAGAGCGTGCGATACGCCCAGCTCGCGGGCGAGTTCGGCGGCCGACAGCGGCACGTTCCAGACCAGGGAGACCATCCGCAGTCTCAGCGGGTGGGCCAGGGCGCGCAGGAGGGGGTCGGTCGCCGTCATGGGCCCATTACACCGTGCCGTTGGGTGACGCGCCGAGTGTGATGTCGAGCAGAGGCCCTGCCGGGGTGGTGGACTCGGGGGTTGCTCCCGAACTCCCAATGAATATATTGGGAGTCATGACGGTAAGAAGGGTCCTGGGGGACCGCACCGCGACCACGTGCCTCGGCGGGGTACTGGTCTCCGGATTCGGTGACTCGGCGATGATGCTGGTCGCCGGGATCTGGGTGAAGACGCTGACCGGCTCCGACAGCCTTGCCGCCGCGGTGACCTTCTGCGTGTGGGGACCCACTCTGGTGGGCCCGGTGCTCGGCACCGTCGCCGACCGGGTGCGCCGACGGTCGCTGCTGATCTGGACCAACGCGGCCCTCGCCGCGCTGCTGCCGGTCCTCCTCGCGGTGCGCACCGGACGGGACGTGTGGCTGCTGTTCGCCGTGTTCACCCTGATCGGGGCCGCCTCGGTCCTGACGGACGCGGCGGAGGCCGGCATCGTCACCGCCGCGATCCCGCCCGATCTGCGCGGCGACTTCAACGGCCTGCGGATGACGGTGAACGAGGCGATGAAACTGCTCGCCCCGCTCGCCGGCGCCGGGCTCTTCCTGCGCTTCGGCGGCGGCTCGGTCGCCGTACTCGACGCGGCCACGTTCGTGCTCGCCGCCCTCGCCTTCGCCGCGCTGCGGGTCCGGGAACGGCCCCCCGCCCCGGCTGCGGGCGGCTGGCGCGAGCAGACCGCGGAGGGCATCCGGCACCTGCGGAGCGACAGGCTGTTGCTGCGGCTGGTGGCCGGCGGCGCCGTCGCGATGTTCCTGTCCGGGGTGAGCAGTGCCGCCATCTACGCGATGACGGATTCGGGACTGCACCGCCCGCCGGCGTTCGTCGCCGTTCTCTACGCGGTGCAGGGCAGCGGTTCGATCGTCGCCGGTGTGGTCTCCGGAGCGGTCATGCGCCGCCTGCCGGAACGCGTCTTCGCCGCCACCGGGCTGATGCTGTTCACCGCGGGTGCCGCCGTGCGGGCCGTACCGTCCCTGCCGGTCTGCATCGTCGGGACCCTGGCCATCGGGGTCGGGCTGCCGTGGGTGATCGTCGCGGCCTTCACCACCGTGCAGCAGCGCACCGGCCCCGAACTGGTCGGGCGGGTGGCAGCCGCGGCGGGCACGGTCGTCTTCGCGCCGACCGCGGTGGCAGCCGCGGTCGGCGCCGGAATGGTCGCCGCCGTCGACTTCCGCGTACAGCTCGTTTCGGTCGGCGTCGCGGGCTGGCTGGCGGCCTGGTTCCTGCTGCTGGGTCGGCCCCGGACCGGCCTGGCGGAGGCGGAGGACGTCCCTGCGCCCGATCCTGATCCCGTGCCTGGTCCTCGTCCCGTTTCCGGGTCCGGCCCCGGGTCCGGCCCCGGGTCCGGCCCCGGGTCCGGCCCCGGGTCCGGCCCCGAGACCGATCCCGAGACCGATCCCGGCCCCGGTTCCGTTCCCGCCGCCGGGCCTGTTCCCGGGGCGTGAGCTCGCGGTCGCCGGGCTCGGTTCCGGACCCCGCCGCCGGGACGCGTCCGTCCGGCGTCAGCGTCGGGGGGCCTGGCGGCGGACGCACACCGGGCGGGGCGGAAACGGTCAGCGGCGTGAGGGCCTGTGCGAGGACCCTCGGCACGTATGTCGACAATCGCCTCGGTGGCTGAGGCGCCCGGCCCTCGCACCCTGCCCCGAACGAGCCGAACCGCGGCGCCTTCGACGGAGGCCGGATCGGGCTCCTTCCCCGTCTCCGCCCCGGAACGTCGCCCGTCGACACCTTCGCGCCCCTCGTCACCTATGGGGCGCTGAAAGCCGCTCGACCGGCTCGGCATATTGTGTGGGTATCTGCCGCTCATGGCCTCCGCCCGGTTCGTCGCGCCGAGGGAACGGGCGGGCTGGTCCTGTCGTCTGTCCTGGCTGAGAGCTGGTGGAGTGTGCGCGGTGGCGTCGAACTCGGCCCCGAGTCCCTGACGGTGCTCTCCCCGCCCGCTGAGACCTTCGCGGACGGCTGCGCCGCGGAACTGACCGCGCCCCTGCTCGGGTATCTGGAGTCCGTGTGCGCCTCGGACGACCGGTTGGGCGTGCTGATGCGCCATGCCGTGCTGCCCGGGGGGAAACTGCTGCGCCCGCTGCTCCTGCTGGAGACCGTCGCGGCGCTGGGCGGCGATCCGGGCGCGGCGCTGCCGGCTGCCGCGGCCCTGGAGATGCTGCACGCCGCCACGCTCGTGCACGACGACATCATCGACCAGGACGCGTTGCGGCGTGGCCGCCCCAGCGTGGCCGAGCGGTTCGGCCAGGCGGACGCTCTGGTGGGCGGGGACGCCATGATGTGCGCCGCGCTCGGGCAGGTCCGGGCGCTCAACTCCAGCGGTTACAGCTCGGAGCAGGCCCTCCGGGTGCTGGATGTGATCAGCACGGCCGCTGTCGAGGTCAGCCGGGGCCAGATGATGGAAGCCGATCTGGCCGGGCGCATGGACTGCGCCATGGCGCAGTACCTCCGGATGGTCAGGCTCAAGACCGGCGCCCTGCTCGACGCCGCGACCCGTGCCGCCGCCGTACTCACCGGTGCGAAGGGTCCGCACGCCCGCGCGCTGGCCCGGTTCGCCGACCATCTCGGGGTCGCGTTCCAGATGCAGGACGACCTGCTGCCGTATGCCGACGACGTCCGGGCGGCGGGCAAACCCGCGCTCAGCGACCTGCGCAACCGGCGTCCGACCCTGCCGGTGCTGATCGCCTTCGGCAACGCGGCTCCCCAGCAGCGTCTGTTGCTGCTGGACTTGTGGCGGCGGCCTGCGGAAGACGCCCAGGACGCCCTGGCTGAACTCCTGGAAGCGGGCGGTGCGCTGCGTGCCGCTCGGGCCACCGCGGCCGACCACCTCGCGGCCGCGCTGGCTGCACTGGAGGACCTGCCGCCGAGCCCCCACCGCGACCATCTCGCCGCCATGGCCGGACGTCTCGCCGCCCGGCGGTCCTGAACGTGTGATGCGCTCGGGCGGCATCGGTATGCCTTTGCCCCGCCGCCTTCCGTCGACGCTCGCCGGCTCCTTGCTCGCCTGTGCCTCACTGCCCCGGCCCGGTGGACAGAGTGCCGCCCGCCCGGTCCCCGTGACGCCCCGCCCCAGCCGCCACGGGCAACCGGCGGCCCTCCAGCAGTCCATGGCCCGCCGCCCTTGCGTCCGAGGCGGTCCGTCCGCCGAGTTGCGCCAGTCCCAGGGCAGTCCAGATTCCGCGGCGAGTCGCTCAGCCTTCCAACGCGAGCGGCAGTGGCAGGTCCCGTCCTCGACCGTCGCCGAGGAGCCGCCCGTAGGACGTCGTGAGCAGCAAGGGGCGAAGTGCGGGTGGTACGGGCAGGGGCCGTCTGCCGGCCGGGCTCGCCGGTACGCCGCCTACGGAGAGGGTCGGCATTCCCCTGAGAACCGAACGCGCAGACGATTCGCACGGCCCTATGGTCAGAACCTTCTCAACTCCATCGTCGCCATGGGTGCTTGCTGGGTGGCGGCCGAGTCTGATCGGCGCGGCATTTTTTACTCACGCGTAGCTAGTCAGCGGCTTTCTACTCATGCGTAACTTGTCACGAGTCCAGCAAAGTGATCCGGATCACACGCTGTTGGGTGTCGTTGTCGTGCCCACCTTCCCTGACCTGTGAGGAGATCACATGAGGCTGCCCTGGAGACGGCTGCTGGCCGTGTTCGCGCTGACGACCGTGATGGCGGTCGCGCCCACCGCTGTCGCCTCCGCGTCCGCCGGCTCCGCGCCGACCAGCGGTTGGAACAACTACTCCTGCCGACCTTCCGCCCAGCATCCCCGCCCCGTCGTCCTGGTGCACGGCACCTTTGCCAACGGCACGGACAACTGGCTGGTCTTCGCCCCCTATCTGGTGGCGCGCGGCTACTGCGTCTTCTCCTTCGACTACGGCATGCTCCCCGGTGAGAACCTGATCGGCGGGCTGGGTCCGATCGCCGACTCGGCGCAGCAGCTCTCCGACTTCACCGATCGGGTGCTGTCGGCCACCCACGCCGCCAAGGTCGACATCGTCGGCCACTCGCAGGGCGGCATGATGCCGCGCTACTACCTGAAGTTCCTCGGCGGCGCGGCCAAGGTGAACGCCCTGGTCGCCCTGGCTCCCGACAACCACGGGACCACGCTTGACGGGCTGACCGCGCTGCTTCCGTACTTCCCCGGTGCGGCCGGCTTTCTCCAGGCCGATCTCCCTGGTCTTGCCGACCAGGTGGCCGGATCGGACTTCCAGCGCACACTGAACGCCGGCGGTGACACCGTGCCCGGCGTGCACTACACCGTGATCTCCACCATCTACGACGAGGTCGTCACGCCGTACACGACGCAGGCGCTGTCCGGTCCGAACGTCCGCAACGTGGTGCTTCAGAACCTCTGTCCGGTCGACGTCTCCGAGCATGTCGCCATCGGTCTGACCGACCGCATCGCGTTCCACGAGGCGGCGAACGCGCTCGATCCCGCGCACGCGACCCCGACGACCTGCCTGTCGGCGTTCAGTTAGCCCAGGGCGGGGATATTCGCGAGCCGTCGGCCAGTGAAGCCTGCAATCCGATGCTCGTGGTCACCCAGAGAGCGGCCGGCTCCTCCGCGGGATTGGCGATCCCCAACGAGGAGCCGGGCGGGGCGACGGCGGCGTCGCCGGCCGTGAGGGTCCGGGTCTCCCCGTCGATGGTCAGTTGCAGAGAACCGGACAGGACGAGGAAGACCTCCTCGCGTGAGATCCGGTGCGCCGGCGCGGAGGAGGCGGCCGGCAACTCGCAGCGCCAAGCGCACAACTCCTTGCTGCCGCGGGCGGGCGACACGTACGAGACGAAGCGGGCGCCGTGCAACTCGTGGACCGCGGCGTCTGCGGCAGGGATGAAAGACATGACGAACCTCCTCCGGGCGCAGGCCCGGCGTCGCTGGATGAGCAAGGAGCTTGCGCAATCTCCTTGCCTATATGTTCAAGGAGCTTGCGTTCTGTGTCAAGGTGATTTCGTGAAGGACTCCGATGCAATGAGCCTGACCGCCGCGCTGCTCGTCGCCGCGGGGTCGCTCGTCCAGGACATGCACAACGGCGTGGTGGCGAGAGGTTTCACCGACCTGCGCCCGACCCACGGCTTCGTCTTCGCCCGGCTCGCCCCGGCCGGTGCGACCGTCACCGAGGTCGCCGAGCACCTCGGGTTCACCCGTCAGGCCGCCAGTCAGATCGTGGACGAGCTGGAGCAGAAGGGGTACGTGGAACGGCGTCCGCACCCGGACGACGCCCGTGCCCGTCTCGTCCTGCTCACCGCCCGCGGCCGGCGCTGCACCGAGGCCGCCGAAGCGGCCGCCGCCGAAGCCGTGTTGCCCTGGGAAGAGCTCCTCGGCGAACGCCGGCTGCTCACACTGCGGGACGAACTGGTACGCCTCGCGCCCACCGGACCGATCCGCCCCACGTGGTGATGCCTGTTCGGCGCAGCCGCCGGAGATGTCGGTGGTGGGTGGGAGGCTCCTCCCATGAGCATCGATGCAGACGCGCGACAGTACTGGGACGCCGCCGCCGACCACTTCGACGACGAGCCCGACCACGGCCTGCGCGACCCGGATGTCCGCTCGGCATGGGCGACGCGGCTGCGGTCCTGGCTCCCCGCGACGCCGTCCGACGTGCTCGACCTCGGCTGCGGCACCGGAAGCCTCGCGCGACTCGCGGCCGCCGACGGGCACCGGGTCACCGCGGTGGACCGGTCGGAGCGGATGGTCGCGCTCGCCCGCGCGAAACTCTCCGGCACGGACGCGCGGGTGGTCGTCGGTGACGCGAGCCACCCGCCGGTAGGGGGCGGTGGCTTCGACGTCGTCCTCGTCCGCCATGTGCTGTGGGCCCTGCCGGACCCGGGCGCCGTCCTGCGGCGGTGGGCCGACCTGCTGCGACCCGGCGGGCGGCTGGTCCTCGTCGAGGGCCGGTGGGGGACACCCCCGGCCGGTATCTCCGCCGGCATCCTTGCCGAACTCGCCGCGCCGCTCGGCGGATCGACCCAGGTCGAGCAGCTCGGACACGACACGGCGCTGTGGGGGCAGGAGGTCTGCGACGAGCGGTACGTGGCGGTGGTCCGGCCCGCGCCCCGAGCCTCCCGCCGGCACACCGAGGTCGTCGACGTCCATCTGCTCCTGCTGCGCGGCGAGGACGTGCTGCTCGCCCGCCGGGACGGCACCGGCTACGCGGACGGCCTGCTGCACGCGCCGTCCGGGCACCTCGAGGACGGCGAGGACGTCAGGGCCGGGATGATCCGTGAGGCCCGCGAGGAGATCGGGCTCGAGTTGGCCGCCGGCGAACTGGACGTCGCGATGGTGATGCAGCACCGGGCGCCTGACGGACGGGCCAGGATCGGCTGGTTCTTCGTCGCGCACCACACGACCGGCGACCCCGAGCCGGTCAACCGCGAACCGGACAAGTGCTCGGAGCTCGGCTGGTATCCGCTGGACGCGCTGCCCGACGACATGGTCGCCTACTGCCGCGCGGCGATCGACGGTTATCGAGCCGGACACCGCTTCCTGCTCCACCTGCACGAGAGCGGGGACACCATCGCCTACGCCCCCGACGGCCCGGCCCGGGCGGTGCCGCTGCCAACCGCCGCTGTGCCAGTATCCGGCGTATGAGCCTGAAGATCACGATCGATCCGGACGCGACCACCGCCCCGTACGAGCAGGTGCGCGGTCAGATCGCCGAGGAGGCCCGTGCGGGGGTCCTCCCGGTCAACTACAAGCTGCCCACCGTGCGGGGGCTGGCCGAGCAGTTGGGGCTTGCGGCGAACACCGTCGCGAAGGCGTACCGCGCGCTGGAAGCGGACGGGGTGATCGAGACCCGGGGCCGCCACGGCACGTACATCGCGGCGGGCGACGCCAGGACCCGCGAGGTGGCGGACGCCGCGACCGCTTACGCGCAACGGGTCCGCCGCCTCGGCCTGGACCGCGACGCCGCCCGCGCCGCGATGGAGGAGGCGCTGCGCGCGGAGTACGGCGAGTAGGCCGTCGTCAGAGGTACAGGCCGCCTTCCACCTGGGGTGGCACGGTGAGGGTCGGCGAGGCGCCGCGGCGCAGGGCGTACAACTCGGCGAGGCTGGCCCCCTCGCGGCCGATGCCCTCGCTGGTGCCGAGCCACCGCACCGCCTCGTCCCGGTTCAGCGGGCCGACCTCGATGCGGGCAAGGCAGCGGCCGGGCCGCACGACCGCCGGGTGCAGGCGCTCCAGGTCCTCGTTGGTGGTGATGCCGACCAGGACGTTGCGGCCCTGGCCGAGCAGCCCGTCGGTGAGATTGAGCAGTCGCGACAGTGCCTGGCCGGTCTCGTGCTTGGCCTGGCCGCGGATCAACTCGTCGCAGTCCTCCAGCAGGAGCAGTCGCCAGCGACCGCCCTCGCTGTCGTCCTCGCCGATGGCGATGTCCATCAGGTAGCCCACGTCGGTGAAGAGCCGCTCGGGGTCCAGGACGCAGTCCACCTGGCACCAGTCGCGCCATGAGCGTGCCAGGGTCCGCAGGGCGGACGTCTTGCCGGTGCCGGGCGGCCCGTGGAGCAGGAGCAGCCGCCCGGTGACGTCGTCGGCGGTCATCTTCATGAGGCCGTCCATGGCGTCGGCGACCGGCGCCGAGTAGTTGCCGCGCAGCTCGTCCCAGGTGCCGGCGGAGATGTTCCGGGTGGTGCGGTGCGGGCCCCGCCGGGGGGAGACGTACCAGAAGCCCATGGTGATGTTGTTCGACTGCGGCTCCGGTTCGTCCTCCGCGTCGTCGACCGCCGACTTCAGCACCCGCTCGGCGAGTTCGTCGGAGATCGCCGTCACCGTGACGTCTGCGCCCCGGTTCCAGCGTGAGACCAGGATCGTCCAGCCGTCTCCCTCGGCCAGGAGGGCGCTGCGGTCCTTGTCGCGAGCCTGCCGCAGCACGGACGCGTCCGGCGGCAGCAGGGTGAGCCCCGGCTTGACGCTCTCCAGCGAGCTGCTGCGGGCGAACGGCTGCTGCCCGGAGGTGAAACGCCCCAGGAACAAGGCGTCGACGACGTCGGACGGCGAGTCGCTGTCGTCCAGCCGCAGATGGACGGGCAGGGACTGGAACGGATCGGCCGTCGCGGCGGCCTTCCCGTCCGTGGCGGGGGAGGTGGGCGGCACGTGCCTCCTCGGTGGGCGGGATGTGGCGGACATGCGGCCCATGATCCGGCACGGCGGGGCAATCGCCCAGCGCTTTTCGGTCCGAGTCGGACTTCCGTACAGATGTCCAAACCCCTCGAAAGGGTTGATTTGCCGCACAACTGTCCGGGGATGAATCCAGTGAGGTCGACAGGGGTCGGGCGGCGGCTCCATGTTCGCCGACGTGCAGAGCGTCTTCGCCGGTCACGAACCGTGTCTCCGGTGTCGCTCTGGCCGAAGAGCGTGACGCTTCCGACAGGTGTGACCTGCCACCCGGCCGCGGCGGGCGGTCGGACGGTTATCTGCGGGATTTCCGTGCACGGGCACGTTGCGGCGCTGTCCCCCGCACGCCCGTTCCCGTGCCAACGCCCTTGAACGGAAGGTGAATCGGGCGACGGAGGTGGGCGGGGGATGCGCACGTGACGTGACGGGGCGATAGGGTTAGCCTGCCCGTGCTGGGTACCCTCGACAGGGTGGGGAGAGTCATGGAACAGATAGCGATGCACGGCAGGCCCAGAGTGCCTGCCATCAACTGCGGTACTACGGCGTCCAGTGCGCGCCTGGACCGGCATCTCTCGATACTGGCCGGCCCTGCCGTGCCACAGCGCGAGACCGAGGAAGCCACCGTGCTGTTGCGGGAGTTGACCTCGCGCGACACCGTGCACACCAAGACCAACAGGGGTGCCCGGGTGTCCCTCTTCGCGCCGTTGCGCCGACTGCGGAGGTCGCTCTTCGGCAACCGTCGCTGAATCACGAGCAGTTCGCGTCCGTCCTGCTGTCCTTATGGTGGGGTGCGTGCGGCCGTCCTCCCCAGCGGCCGCAGCAGACCCACTGCACTCGCAGTCACAGCAGGGCGAACTGCCCGTCCGGGCCTTCTTCGTGGTGTTCCAGTACCGAGGCCGGCCTCCGCCTGGCCGCAGGCACCGGAAGGATTCCGGCCGACCGCAGCGTCACCGCGCCCGCTGTCCCCGTCCTGTCGACGCCCGCAGCCGCCAAACGCGTGGCGAAGTCCCGCAGCTCTTCGCGAAGCTGGGCCAGTAGCGTCAGCACGCTGATCAGCTCCAGCAGTTCCGAGGTCGTGGCCCGGGTCCAGGCGGCCGGGCGCAGGGCCTCCAGCGACCCCGGCTCCCCGGGAGCGATCCGCCGCCCGTACCACGCCTCCAGCACCCGTACTCCGCCTGCGGTGGCATCCCAGGCTTCGGGCGCCACAGGAGCCACCTGGCCGGTGCCGATCCACAAGGCGCGCTCCTGGGGGTCGTACCTCAGATCGTCCGGCTGCGGCCGAGCGGGCAGCGGCGCCCTGACGTAGGGCCGGCTGCCGCCGGGCGGTCGCAGCAGGCCGGTATCGCGGCCCTGCGCGGGATCGGCGTAGCGGGTGCCTCGGGTGTGCAGCCACAGCGATCTGCGGCCCAACGCGGTTCCTTCGTGCCACTGCTCCGGAGTGCGGGGGAGCGGTACGGCGCAGCCGCGGTGGCCGGGGCGGGCCACGGCGGCGATCCAGGCGAGCATGTCCTCGGCGGTGACATCGGTGCCCAGACGGGAGGCGAGCCAAGGGGTCAGGCCCGGCGCGAGGTTCGGGTCGCGGCCGCCGGGACGCCGGTACAACGGCCGGATCAGGGCGGGTTTGCCGGCCGGTGAGCGTCCGTCGGGCAGCAGGGCGCAGAAGGTCACCGCGGCTTCCTCGGTGTCCGGCAGCGGGCTCTGCTCGATCGCGAAGACCTGCCGGTCGTCGGCGATCCGCCACAGTTCGGGCCGGGCGACGTCGATCAACCGGTGGTCGGGTATCAGCCACTGCTGGTCGAAGGGCCCGTGCTGGATGCGTACCGGCTCCGGGCAGCGGCCGTCCTCGCGGGCGATCGCGGTGGTGGGAGTGTGGTGGCCGGGGAGTTGGGCGACCGGGGTGTGCGGGCCGCGGGCACGGGTCGGGTGCAGCAGGGCGGTTCTGGTGGCGTCGTCCGGCGCGGTGGTGAGGAGCGTCCAGCGTGCTCGCAGGCAGGCGGGCTCGGGTGCCATCGGCCAGCCGCGGCCGATGCGCAGCGGGCGTACCGACCATGGCATCAGGTCGTGCAGCAAAGGCGCGTCATCGCTCACCGCATGCATGCTACTGACGGCCCTCAGGGTGCCTCCATCGTCACGGTGAAGGAGAACCGGTCACCGCGGTAGTGAATGCGCACCACGTCGACGGCACGGCCGGTCTCGTCGTAGGTCACACCGGTGTAGTGCAGTATCGGGCTGAGCAGCGGCACTTGCAGCAGGCGGGCGGTGTCCGGGGCGGCCAGCCTGGCCTCGACGGTGTCGGTGATCCGGCTGATCCGCACCCCCAGCACATCGCGCAGGACCTTCGTCATCGGCCAGCGCTCCAGGTCGGCGAGGTCGATACGGGCGGCGAGTTCGGGACGGACGTGGTTCTCGGCCCAGTTGGTGGGCTCGCCGGACTCGTCGTGGCGCAGCCGCCGGAAGAAGACCGCCTCGGTGAGGTCGGGGAAGTGCTCGGCCGCTTCCGGAGGCAGGGCGGCGGGGCCGTGCGCCAGGATCGTGGTGCGCTCCCCGGACTGCTGGGCGACGATGGCGTCCACCGAGCCGAGCAGTTTCACCGGCGCTCCACGCAGCGCCGCCGGTTCGATGAAGGTGCCGCGCCTGCGGTGCCGGGATATCAGGCCCTCGGTCTCCAGTTCCTTCAGTGCCTGGCGCATGGTGAGCACGCTCACTCCGTAGTGCTCGGCGAGGTCCTCCTCGGTGGGAAGGCGCAGCGGGGCGTCCTGCCGTCGGCCCAGAATCGAGGCGCGCAGGGACTGCGAGACCTGGTACCACAGCGGCAGTCTGCGGTTGAGGACCAGCGAGTCGGGGGCGAAGGCGTTCACGGTCGGAAGTTTCTCTCAAGGCCCTCCCAGACCGCGTCGTATCCCTCCTGCCGGTGCCCCGCGCCCAGGGCGAACTCGGTCGGCACCACCGGCCAGCGCGTCTCGAACATGAAGGCCAGTCCGTCGTCGATCTTCTGCGGGCGCAGTTCCGCGGTGCTCGCCCGGTCGAACGTCGTGCGGTCCGGGCCGTGCGCGGACATCATGTTGTGCAGCGAGGCGCCGCCGGGGACGAAGCCCTCGGCCTTCGCGTCGTACGCCCCCTCGACCAGGCCCATGAACTCCGACATCACGTTCCGGTGGAAGTACGGAGGGCGGAAGGTGTCCTCGCCGACCAGCCATCGAGGTGCGAACACCACGAAGTCGGCGCCCGCGAGCCCCGGGGTGTCCGACGGGGAGGTGAGGACGGTGAAGATGGACGGGTCGGGGTGGTCGTAGCTGATCGATCCCAGGACGTTGAAGCGGTGCAGGTCGTAGAGGTAGGGCACGTGGTTGCCGTGCCAGGCGACCACGTCGAGCGGGGAGTGGTCGTAGACGGCCGCCCACAGGTTGCCGCCGAACTTGTTGACCACCTCGGTGTCCTCCTCGCGGTCCTCGTAGGCCGCGACCGGGGCGAGGAAGTCCCTCGCGTTCGCCAGGCCGTTGGCACCGATAGGGCCGAGGTCGGGGAGCTGGAAGGGGCGGCCGTAGTTCTCGCACACGTAGCCGCGGGCGGTCGGATCGAGGAGTTCCACCCGGAAGCGGACGCCGCGCGGGATGAGCGCGACGTGACCGGGTTCGGCCCGCAGCACGCCGAGTTCCGTACGCAAGCGCAGGGCGCCTTCCTGGGGGACGATCAGGAACTCGCCGTCGGCCGAGGAGAAGACGCGGCGGTCCATCGAGGTGTTCGCCGCGTACCAGTGGATGCCGATGCCCTCGCGGCGCAGCACGTCGCCGTTGCCCCCCACGGTGACCAGGCCCTGGACGAAGTCCGTGGGTTCGCCGGGGAGCGGGAGCGGGCCCCAGCGCAGCCGGTTGGGGTCGGGCTCCACGTCGTGGAACGGGGCGCTGCGCAGTGCCCCGTTCGGCACGCGGCGGAACGGGGGGTGGGCGGCGGACGGGCGGATGCGGTAGAGCCAGCTGCGGTGGTTGTGCGACCGGGGCTCGGTGAAGGCGGTGCCGCTGAGCTGCTCGGCGTACAACCCCAAAGGGGCCCGCTGCGGGGCGTTGCGCCCCACGGGGAGGGCACCCGGCACCGCCTCCGTGCTGTGTTCGTTGCCGAACCCCGGCTGGTAGTCGAGGTCTTTGTCGTCGTCGCTGTGCCTGGTGCCTTGCAGCTCCATGCTCCACTCCCCGCTTTGCCGTCGTGATTCCTATGCTGAACCATAGGAATCACAAAAGGAAAACACAACCCCCGCCCATGGGTAAAAACACGGCCGGGGTGCCCGGGGCCCCGTGGCGGAAAGGGA
>NZ_JBFBIV010000109.1:0-23870 GCF_040702025.1 Streptomyces sp. NPDC088194
GTGCGGGTACGGACATCGCGATCGGGAGTCCGATCGCGGGGCGTACGGACGAGGCGCTGGACGATCTGGTGGGGTTCTTCGTCAACACGCTGGTGTTGCGTACGGACACGAGTGGTGATCCGAGTTTCGTCGAGTTGCTGGGCCGGGTGCGGGAGACGGCGCTGTCGGCGTACGCGCACCAGGACGTGCCGTTCGAGCACCTGGTGGAGGCGCTGAACCCGTCCCGTTCGCTGTCCCACCACCCGCTGTTCCAGACCATCCTTGCCGTGCAGAACGCGCCGATGGGACGGTTCTCGCTGCCGGGCCTCGATGTCGCCACCTACGCGGTCGCGACCGGAACCGCCAAGTTCGACCTCGGCGTGAGCATGGCCGAACAGTTCGGTCCTGACGGGAGCCCGGCCGGAATCGCCGGAACGGTCGAGTACGCCACGGACCTGTTCGACCGCTCGACGATCGCCGCCCTGGTCCGGCGCTGGACGCTCCTGCTGAAGGCCGTCACCGCCGACCCGGAGCGGCCGATCGGCGTGATCGACATCCTCGACGCCGACGAGAGGCACCGGCTGCTGGAGCGGGACAACGCGACCACCACGGACGTGGGCGCCGTCCCGGTGCCGCGGGCCTTCGCCGCGCGGGTGGCGGCGGTGCCGGACGCGGTGGCGGTTGTCTGTGGGGGGACGGAGTTGACGTATCGTCAGCTCGATGTGCGGGCGAACCGGTTCGCCCATGCGCTGATCGCTCGGGGGGTGGGTCCGGAGCAGGTGGTGGCGGTGGCTCTGCCGCGGTCGGTGGAGTCGGTGGTGGCGGTTTTGGGTGTGTTGAAGGCCGGAGCGGCGTATCTGCCGGTGGACCCGGCGTATCCGCGGTCGCGGATCGCGTTCATGGTGGAGGACGCGCGTCCGGCGGTGGTGGTCGACGACGTTGCCATGGTGGTGGAGTGCTCCGATCAGCCGGAGAGCGATCCGCGGGTGGTGCTCGATGTCCGGCACCCGGCCTACGTGATCTACACCTCGGGCTCGACCGGCCGCCCCAAGGGCGTCGTGGTGAGCCACGCCGGCGTGGCGAGCCTGGTCGCCGGACAGATCGAGCGCTTCGCGGTCGAACCCGACAGCAGGGTGCTCCAGTTCGCCTCGCCCAGCTTCGACGCCTCGGTGTCGGAAATCTGCACCGCCCTGCTGCGCGGCGCCACCCTGGTGCTGCCCCCCGCGGCCGATCCGCTCGCCGCGCTGACCGACCCGCGCCTCGACATCACCCACGTGACGGTCCCCCCGTCCGTGCTCGCCGCCCTGCCGGACGGCGCGGTGACCGTGTCGACGCTGGTGGTG
Source organism: Streptomyces sp. NPDC088194 (assembly GCF_040702025.1). Classification (NCBI taxonomy): domain Bacteria; kingdom Bacillati; phylum Actinomycetota; class Actinomycetes; order Kitasatosporales; family Streptomycetaceae; genus Streptomyces; species Streptomyces sp. NPDC088194. The sequence goes on from NZ_JBFBIV010000109.1 coordinate 1,323, forward strand.
GCGGGTGAGGCGTGCCCGCCGGAGCTGGTGGAGCGCTGGGCGCCCGGGCGCCGGATGATCAACGCGTACGGCCCGACCGAGACCACGGTGTGCGCGACCATGAGCGACCCGCTCTCGCCGGGGACGGGCGTTGTGCCGCCGATCGGGCGACCGATCGCCAACACCCGGGTGTACGTCCTGGACGACCGGTTGCAGCCGGTGCCGCAGGGCGTGACGGGGGAGCTGTACGTCGCGGGCGCGGGCCTGGCCCGCGGCTACCTGAACCGGCCGGACCTGACCGCGAGCAGGTTCGTCGCCGACCCGTACGGCCTCGCCGGCACGCGGATGTACCGCACCGGCGACCTGGTGCGAAGGCGCGCCGACGGTGAGCTGGAGTACGTCGGCCGAGCCGACCAGCAGGTGAAGGTCCGCGGCTTCCGCGTCGAACCCGGCGAGGTCGAGGCCGCGCTCGCGGAGCACCCCGCCGTCGCCCAGGCCGCCGTCCTCGCCCAGGACCACCGGCTCGTCGGCTACGTCGTCCCGCGCCAGGACACCGCCCGGGACAGCGGGCTGGAAGCGGACCACGTGGAGGAGTGGCAGGACATCTACGACGCCCTGCCCATCGCCCCCGGCGAAGCGGCCTTCGGAGACAACTTCGTCGGCTGGAACAGCAGTTACGACGCCAGCCCGATTCCGGTGGAGCAGATGCGCGAGTGGCGGGACGCCACCGTGGCCCGCATCCTGGCCCTGCGTCCGCGCCGGGTACTGGAGGTCGGGGTCGGCGCCGGCCTGCTGCTCTCGCAGATCGCGCCCCACTGCGACAGCTACTGGGCGACCGACTTCTCCGCCACCGCGATCGACGCCCTGGCCGCCCAGGTGGCGGGGGAGGAGCGGCTGACCGGGCGCGTGGTGCTGCAGACCCGTCCGGCACACGACACCGACGGACTGCCGGCCGGGGAGTTCGACACCGTCGTGATCAACTCGGTGGTGCAGTACTTCCCGTCCGCCGACTACCTGGCGGACGTGATCGCCAAGCTGATGCGCCTGCTCGCCCCCGGCGGCGCACTCTTCATCGGCGACGTCCGCAACCTGCGGCTGCTGCGCCCGCTGGCCACTGCCGTCCAACTGCACCGGGCCGGCGACGGCGCCGACCGCGCGGCCGTGCGCCGCGCGGTGGAGCAGGCCGTCAGGGTGGAGAAGGAACTCCTGGTCGACCCGGACTTCTTCACCGTCCTGCGCGAGCACGGCACGGACATCGGCGCGGTGACCGTGGAGGTCAAGCGGGGCCGCCACCACAACGAACTGACCCGTTACCGCTACGAGGTGACGCTGCACAAACCGCCGCTCGCCCCGCGGCCCCCGAGCCGGTCCGTCGAGCTGGCGTGGGGGCGGCAGGTCACCGGGCCCGCCGGGCTGCGCGAGCTGCTCGCCCAGCCGCCCGCCGAGGTGGTGCGGATCACCGGGGTCCCGAACCGGCGCGTGGTACGGGAGGCAGCCCTGGCCCGGGCGGTGCAGGACGGGAACGAGCCGCTCCCGCAACTGCTGGAGCGGTTGCACGCCCCGGAAGAGAGCGACCTCCCCGACCCGGAGGACTTCCACGCCCTCGGGCGGGAGTTCGGCCGCGTGGTGGCCGTCACCTGGTCGGCCACCGCGGACGACGCCGTGGACGTGGTCCTCGCCGACCCGCGGACGCTCCACGGCTCCCCGGTCGAGCCGTACCGGTCGGCCGGGGCCACCGGCCGGGCGTTGTCGTCGCTGACCAACCGCCCCATCGGCGGCCGCGGCACCGGCGCCCTCCTCGGCGAACTCCGCGACTGGCTGCGCGGGCGGCTGCCCGACTACCTGGTCCCGTCGGCGTTCGTGGCGCTGGACGCGCTGCCGCTGACCGCCAGCGGCAAGCTCGACCGCAGCGCACTGCCCGCCCCCGACCTCGGCCGGGCCGCGGGCGGGCGGGCTCCGCGCACCCCGCAGGAGCAGCTCCTCGCCGAGCTGTTCGCCGAGGTGCTCGGGCTGGCGCAGGTCGGGGTCGAGGACAGCTTCTTCGACCTCGGCGGGCACTCGCTGCTGGCGACGCGCCTGGCCTCCCGGGTCCGGGCGACCCTCGGCGCGGAGCTGGAGGTCCGCACCCTGTTCGAAACCCCGACGGTGGCGGGACTGGCGGCCCGCCTGGACGGTTCCGGAAGGGCGCGGCCCGCGCTGACCGCCCGGCTGCGCCCGGAGCACGTGGAGCTGTCCTTCGCCCAGCGCCGCCTGTGGTTCCTGCACCGGATGGACGGTCCGAGCGCCACCTACAACATGCCGCTCGCGCTGAGCCTGACCGGCGACCTCGACCGGTCGGCCCTGCACGCCGCACTCGCGGACGTGGTCGCCCGGCACGAGAGCCTGCGGACGGTCTTCCGCGAGACGGGCGGCGTCCCGTACCAGGTCGTGCTGGACACCGCGCAGGCGCAACCGGCGCTGCCGGTGGTCGAACTCGACGAGAGCCGGCTGGCCGGGCAGCTCGCGGACGCGGCCCGGCGCGGCTTCGACCTGGCCGAGCAGCCGCCGATCCGGGCCGAGCTGTTCGCGCTCGCCCCCGACCGGCACGTGCTGCTGGTCGTGGTGCACCACATCGCCGCCGACGGCTGGTCGATGGGGCCGCTGTCCGCCGACCTCGCCGCGGCCTACGCGGCGCGCTGCCGTGACGAGCAGCCGCAGTGGTCCCCGCTGCCGGTGCAGTACGCCGACTACGCCGGCTGGCAGCGCGACCTGCTCGGCGACGCCGCCGACCCGGACAGCCTCTTCGCCCGGCAACTGGCCTACTGGAAGGAGGAGCTGGCGGGCATCCCGCAGCAGGTGCAGCTGCCCGCCGACCGGCCCCGCCCGGCGGTCGCCTCCCAGCGCGGCGAGCGGGTCGTGGTGCGGCTGGACCCCGAACTGCACCAGGCGCTGCGGGAGTTGGCCACCGCGCGCGGCGCCAGCATGTTCATGGTGCTGCAGGCCGGACTCGCCGCGCTGCTCACCCGGCTCGGCGCCGGTACGGACATCCCGATCGGCAGCCCCATCGCCGGCCGGACCGACCAGGCGCTCGACGACCTCGTCGGCTTCTTCGTCAACACCCTGGTGCTGCGCACCGACACCGGCGGCGACCCCGGCTTCGCCGAACTGCTCGGCCGGGTCCGGCACAAGGCGCTGGCCGCCTACGACCACCAGGACGTGCCGTTCGAGTACCTGGTCGAGGTCGCCAACCCGGTGCGCTCACTGGCCCACCACCCGCTCTTCCAGGTCATGCTGGCCCTGCAGAACGCCCCGCTCGGCGAGTTCGCGCTGCCGGGGCTGGAGACCGGCCACCTGGAGGCGCCCACCGGGACCGCGCGGGTCGACCTGACGTTCAGCCTCGCCGAGCAGTTCCGCCCGGACGGCGCCGCGGACGGACTGGTCGGCGCGGTGGAGTACGCCACCGACCTGTTCGACGCGTCCACCGTGGAACTGCTCTTCGAGCGCTGGGCCCGCCTGCTGCGCGCGGCGGCCGCCGACCCGGACCTGCCGATCGGCCGGATCGACCTCATGTCGGACGCGGAACGCCACCGGCTGCTGCACGGGTTCAACGACACGGCCGCGGAGCTGCCGTCGGCCTCGGTGCCTGAGCTGTTCGCCCGCCAGGTGCGGGCCACCCCGGACGCGGTCGCGGTCGTGGCGGGCGGCACCGAACTGACCTACGCGGAACTCGACCTGCGGGCTGACCGCCTGGCGGCGGCGCTGATCCGCCAGGGCGTACGGCCGGAGACGCCGGTCGCGGTCATGATGGACCGCTCGGCGGAGCTGGTCGTGGCAATCCTGGCGGTCATCAAGGCGGGCGGCGCCTACCTGCCGCTGGACTCGCGCTTCCCCTCCTCCCGGATCGACCTGATCATGCGGGAGAGCGGAGCCGCCCTGGTGCTCACCCCGGAGGTGCTCGCCGCACTGGCGCAGTCCGCGGCCGCCGACCCGTCCGACGTCGAAGTACCCTGCGAGCCGCAGCAGTTGGCGTACATCATGTACACCTCCGGCTCGACCGGACGGCCGAAGGGCGTGGCCGTCACCCACCGGGACGTGGTGGGTCTCGCGCTGACCCCCGAGTGGCGCGGCGGCGGACACGAGCGGGTGCTGATGCACTCCCCGACGGCCTTCGACCTCTCGACCTACGAGCTGTGGGTGCCGCTGCTCAACGGCGGCCGGATCGTGGTCGCGCCGCCCGAGCAACTCGACCTCGACCTCCTTCAGCACACGATCACCACGCACGGGGTGACCGGACTGTGGCTGACCGCCGGACTGTTCCGGCTGGTCGCCGAGGAGCGACCGGGCCTGCTCGCCGGGGTCCGCGAGGTGTGGACCGGCGGCGACGTGGTCTCCCCGGCCGCCGCCGCACGGGTGCTCGCGGCGTGCCCCGGCATCGAGGTGGTCAACGGCTACGGGCCCACCGAGGCCACCACCCTGGCCGCCTGCCACCCGGTGCACGGCCTCCCCGAGAACGCCTCGAGCGTGCCGATCGGCGCGCCGATGGCGAACATGCGCGCCTACGTGCTCGACGACCGGCTGCGGCCGGTGCCGACGGGCATGGTCGGCGAGCTGTACCTCGCGGGGACGGGCGTGGCCCGCGGCTACTTCGGCCGACCCGGCCTGACGGCGGAGCGCTTCACCGCCGACCCGTACGGGCCGGCCGGGAGCCGGATGTACCGCACCGGCGACCTCGCCTGGTGGCTCCCCGACGGGACACTGGAGTTCGCCGGACGCGTCGACCACCAGGTCAAGCTGCGCGGCCTGCGGATCGAGCCCGGAGAGATCGAGGCGGTCCTGGCCGGCTGCCCGGGCGTCGCCCAGGCGGCCGTGGTCGCCCGTGAGGACCGGCCGGGCGACAAACGGCTGGTCGCCTACCTGGTGCCCATGCCCGAGGGCGCACCCCAGACGGCCGAGCTGGCCGGCCGGCTGCGCCGCGAACTGCCCGACTACATGGTGCCGGCGGCGTTCGTCACCGTGGACGCGCTGCCGCTGACCGCCAACGGCAAGCTCGACCGGGCCGCCCTGCCGGCCCCCGACTACGGGGCACGGGACGCCGGACGCGGCCCCCGGACCCCGCAGGAGCAGCTGCTGTGCGGCCTGTTCGCGGAGGTTCTCGGCCGGGAGCAGGTGAGCATCGACGACGGCTTCTTCGACCTGGGCGGGCACTCGCTGCTGGCCGCCCGGCTGGCCTCCCGGGTCCGCGAGACCCTCGGACTGGAGCTGGGGCTGCGCATGCTGTTCGAGGCGCCCACCGTGGCCGGGCTCACCGAGCGCCTGGCCATGAACGATCCGGCCGACGCGCTGGACGTCCTGCTGCCACTGCGCTCGACCGGGACGGCCACACCGCTGTTCTGCGTCCACCCCGGCGGCGGGATCAGCTGGTCGTACAGCGGGCTGCTGAACCACCTCGGCCCGCAACACCCGGTCTACGCTCTCCAGGCGCGCGGCCTCGGCCGGCCCGAACCGCTGCCGAGGTCCTACGAGGAGATGGCCGCCGACTACGCCGACCAGGTCCAGAAGATCCAGCCGGAGGGCCCCTACCTGCTGCTCGGCTGGTCCGCCGGCGGGCTGATCGCCCACGCGCTGTCCTGCGAACTGCAGGCGCGCGGCGAGCGGACCGCGCTGCTGGCGATCCTCGACGCCTACCCGGTGAAGGACGTGCGGTTCGAGGACGAACCGGTGCCCACCGTGCGGGACGTACTCGTCGGGGTGCTCGACGTGGACCCGGACGAGCTGGGCGACCGGGAGATCACCTACGCCGAGGTCGCGGAGGTACTGAACCGGCGGGGCAGCGCGCTGGCCGGCCTGAACGAGCGGCAGGTCGAGGTGATCGTCCAGATCATGATCAACAACGCGAAGCTGTCGGTCGACTTCGTCCCCGGCCGGTACGACGGAGACCTGCTGCTGTTCAACTCCACCATCGACCGGGGCCACGACGGCGCCGGGCCCGAGGTCTGGCGCCCGTACGTCGCGGGCCGGATCGAATCGCACGAGATCACCACCCGGCACGACCAGATGACCAAAGCGGGCTCGCTGGCCCAGATCGGCCCGATCCTGGCCGCCAGGATCGCCGAGACCACCGGTGACGCCCGTGACACCACCCTTTCCCACCAGGAGGACTGACCCGTGACCAACCCCTTCGACGACCAGGACGGCACCTTCCTCGTCCTCGTCAACGACGAGAACCAGCACTCGCTCTGGCCGCAGTTCGCGGACGTCCCGGCCGGCTGGACCGTCGCCCACGGACCCGACACCCACGCCGCCTGCCTGGAGTACGTCGAGCGGGCCTGGACCGACATGCGTCCCAAGAGCCTCGCCGACGCCATGGACGCCCAGCGGTAGCGCGGCCGACGTGACCTCCACCACGACACCGGGCGGGGCCCGCGTAGCGGCCCCCGCCCGGCCGGACGATTTCGCCGCGGCGCTGCTCACCCCCGAGGCGCGCCGGGACCCCTACCCGTTCTACGCCCGCATGCGGCGCGAGGACCCGGTCCACCGCAGCGCGCAGGGCATCTGGTACCTCACCCGGTACGCCGATGTCGAGGCGGCGCTGGGCGACCTGCGGCTGTCCAACGACCGTGACCGGATGACCCGCGCCTACAGCGCGCTCGGCGGCGACCTCAAGGCCCTCAGCCGGCTCACCGAGCGACTCGGCCGGGTGATGACCAACACCGACCCGCCGGACCACGCCAGGCTGCGCAAACTGACCAACAAGGCGTTCACCGCCCGGCGCGTCGAGGCCCTGCGCGACGGTGTCCAGCGGATCGTCGACCGGCTCGTCGACGAGGCGGTCGCGGCCGGGCCGACCATGGACCTGATCGAGGCGGTCGCCTCTCCGCTGCCGATGTCGGTCGTCTGCGAGCTGTTCGGCATCCCGGACGAGGACCGTCCGCAGGTCAAGACCTGGTTCCGCCGCTTCGGCCGGCTCAGCGAGGACATCGACAAGTCCGAGGCGGCGATCGAACAGTACGAGGACTACCTGACCGGGCTCATCCGGCAGCGCCGGCGTGCACCGGGCGACGACCTGATCAGTGCCTTGGTCGCCACGCAGACGCAGGACGACCGGCTCACCGACTCGGAACTGCTGGCCACCTGCTTCATCCTGATCACCGCCGGCGACGAGACCACCACCCACCTGATCGGCAACGGCGTGCTGGCCCTGCTGCGCCACCCGGACCAGCTGGCCCGGCTGCGCGCGGACCCGGGCCTGATCCGTGGCGCCGTCGAGGAACTGGCCCGCTACGACACGGTGACCCAAGCGGTCGTCAGGGTCGTCGCGGAGGACCTGGAGATCGGCGGACGCAGGCTGCGGGAGGGCGAGTTGGTGTACCTGTTCCTCGGTGCGACCAACCGTGATCCCGAGCGCTTCGAGCACCCCGACCGGCTCGACCTGACCCGCCCGGGCAACCGGCACCTGAGCTTCGGCCACGGCCCGCACTTCTGCCTCGGCGGCCCGCTGGCCAAGCTCCAGGCGGAGGTGGCCGTCGGCACGCTGGTGCGCCGGCTGCCCGAGCTGCGGCTGAGCGACGGAGCGGCGCTGGAATGGCGGCTCAACCCGCTGCAACGGCGGCTGAGCATCCTCCCGCTCGCCTTCTGACCCTGAACGACACGAAGGAGCAGTACCGACCATGGCCCGAGAGTTCGAGGTCCGCCGGGAGCAGGACCTGCCCGCCACGCCCGAGCAGGTCTGGGACGCGGTGGCCACCGGCGCCGGCAACCTGGGTTGGCTCTACCCGATGGAGGTCGAGCCGCGCGCCGGCGGGAAGGCCACCCGGGGCGACGCCACCGTCCTGGCCTGGGAGCCACCACGGCACTTCGCCCTCCGGGCGACCCAGGACGGCGGGTTCTCCAACACGCTCAGCTACCACATCGAGCCGGCCGGTGGCCGAACGAGCCACCTGCGGATGGGAATCCACTGGGTGCACACGGGCGTCGTCGACGAGGCGTGGGCCTGGGACGCCAAGTCGGACGCGGCCGAGAAGCACGTCGACTTCTACCAGCACGCACTCGCCGAGTACCTCCGGCACTTCGCCGGCCGCCCCGCCGTCTACGTCAGGGCGGCGCACCCCGAACCCACCGCCGACCCGGCTGACTTCGCCGCCCTGCGCCGACGCATCGGCCTCGCCGACGACGCCGCCGTCGGCGACCGCTTCACCCTCCTCGCACCCGGCCCGGACGGTGACCCCGTGGAGGTGGTCGTCGACTGGCTCAGCGCCGACTTCGTCGGCCTGCGCGGCCCGGACGCCCTGTACCGGTTCTTCAACGGCAGCACCTGGAAGGTGCCGACCTGGCTCGGCCACCACCTGTTCGCCGAGGGCACCGACGAGCAGCAGGTGACCAAGGCGTGGACCGCCTGGCTCAACGACACCCAAGCGCAGGAGCGGTGATGGAGACCTCCACGCGGACACTGCTCTTCGCCGCGGAACTCGTCGAGGAGGACGGCAGCTACGCCCTCGTCGTCCAGGACTTGAGGCGGGGCACGGTCCAGACCACCCCGGTCCCCAAAGCCATGGTCGACAAGCTCCCGGCCTTCCTCTCCGCGCTCGCCGCCAAGCTCAACCCGATCCCGCCGCGCCGCCGCTGGTAGCCGCTTCGGAAGGCCGGCCCGGAGCGGATCGCCGGGCCGGCCCCAGCAATACGGCTGGCCCGGGCCCGCCCCAGTAATACGGCTGAGGGTGTCTGCCGATCGCACAGCGCGGTCCGCACCGAGTGGATGGCGAGGCGAGCCGTTCCGCCCTGTCACTCTCCTGCCGGACGTCGGCAAGGTCACCCGTTCGGCCGCGCAGCGGGGGCGTTGCCGGGCGACGAGGGATTGGATCGGAGAATCCGAGCGTCTCTTCGGCGCGGCAGTACCCGACCCGGCGTCATGGGCACCGGCTGCGCCCTCATCTGGAAGCGGGCGGGCCATGAGCGAACCGGACACGGGACTGCCGGGAGAAGGACTGCTGGAACTGGACCTCGCGGACGGCATCCCCGCGGAGGCGTCGGCGCGGCGGCTGTACGAGGAGATGCTCTTCCAGCGCGCGGTGCAGGCTTTCGCCCTGACACTGCCGGCGGTGAACGTGATCGCGATGCGCGATGCCTCCGAGAAGCAGTTCGGAGCCGGTTACCACGTCCTGCCGGTCTGGAAGGACCGGATGGACGCCCGGTGCAAGGTGACCACCCCGAACGCGGACGTCATCTACGCGATGAGCTACCTGGACCTGAAGAAGGACGGCCCCCTGGTCGTCCAGGCCCCGCCCAAGGTGCTGGGGCTGTTCACCGACTTCTGGCAGCGCTGCCTGAGCGACGTGGGCCCCTCCGGCCCCGACGCCGGACAGGGCGGCGACTACCTGCTGCTGCCCCCCGACCACCAAGGGCCGGTCCCCGGCGGTTACCACGTGGTGCGCTCCACCACCTACCACGTGTTCCTGTTCTGGCGAACCGTCCTGGTCCCCGGTGACGACGGCCCCGACACCGCCCCCGGCGTCGCCATCATCGAGCAGACCCGGATCTTCCCGCTGCGCAGCCGCGAGCAGGACCGCCCGGCCATGCAGTTCCCCAACGCCTCCGGCGTCGAACTGGACATGCTCTTCCCCCGCGACGGCACCTACTTCGACAAGCTCGCCCGTTTCGTGCAGGACGAACCGATCGGCATGACCGACATGGTCACCCGCGGCATGCTCGCCACCCTCGGCATCATCAAGGGACACCCCTTCCAGCCCGATGAGCGGCTGCGGGCGATCCTGGACCGGGCCGGCCGCATCGCCCCGCGGATGGTGCTGTCCATCCCGCAGACCGACGCCCTGCCCAACGCCTTCTACTACGACAGCGGCTATTGGCGGGCGTGCTTCGGCGGGGTCGACGAGGACTTCCACACCGCCACCTACCTCGACGTCGACTCCCGCGCCGCCTTCTTCATCTGGGCCTATTCCACCTCACCGGCCATGGTCGGCCCCTTCGTCGGGCACGGCAGCAAGTACCCCTTCTCGCTGCGCGACGCCAACGGCGACCAACTCACCGGGGGCCGCTCCTACCGCCTGCACGTGCCCGCCGACGTGCCGGCCGCCCTGTACTGGGCCGCGACCCTCTACAACGCCGACGACGCCTCCATGATCGACAACGGACGCCCCTTCCCGTCCGTCAACTCCCTGGACACCCTCACCTACAACACCGACGGCTCCCTCGACCTGTACTTCGGCCCCACCAGGCCCGAGGGCGCGGCCGACGCCAACTGGATTCCCACTCTCGCAGGCCGCGCGTTCTTCATCCTGTTCCGCCTCTACGGACCCACCCAGCCCTTCTTCGACCAGACCTGGCGCCTGCCTGAGATCGAACCCCTCACCTGAACAGGGCGGCGCCCCCTTGCCGTAGCCGGAACCGGTCGTCGTGGCCGGCAGCCGGACGGGGTGGACGGTTCCGGACGCGTCCGTTCGGGCTGCCGTCGTCACGCCGTGTCGTGTGCCGCGCTCAGGCGTTGGAGGGTGGTGCGGGCGTCGGAGGCCAGGAACAGCACACGCAGAACGGTCCGCGGCGGCTCGCCGGCGTGACGCACGGGAGGCGGTGCGGCGGGTGCTGCGGCGGGCGGTACGGCGGCGTCGTCGAGGATGGCCAGCAGGATGGCGAGCTGGGCGGGTGGTTCGGTGGCGAGGAGCAGTTCGGCTCGTTCCACCAGGAGCAGCAGCGGGTCCGCCGGGGCTTCCTGTGGTCCTGGTGGGTGGAGGAGGTCGTTGAGGCATTCCTCCAGGGCGTCCCAGTTGTGGCCGAAGTAGTCCGGGAAGTCCAGGGCGCGGGCCCATTCCGCGAACAGGTCTCCCCGGGTGCGGCACCGGGCGGCGTCCACATGCGCCACGCGGCCGGGGGGCAGCGGTCGTTGACGGTCCGGTGCCTGGGGGAGCGGGAGGACGGTCAGGCCGGCCCAGGGACAGCCGGGCAGGATGTTCCAGCGGGCCGACGCGAGCAGTTGGGCGACATCGGGTCCGGTGCCGTTCGCTCCCACGGTTTCGTCCTTCCCGTGGTCCCGGCACCGCCGTGGGGCGGTGCCGGGACGGTGCGCGTCAGCAGCCGCCACGGATCTCGCGGAAGTTGGAGTAGTGGTCGTCGGAGTACCAGACCTGGTGGGTGGCCTGGTCGCGTACGATCCGCTCGGCGTCGCGGTGGGTGGTCGGGGTGGGGCGGGGGTTGACGTCGTACTCGCGGTAGGTGTCCTCGTGCGGGAGGTCGCCGCTGCGGTTGCCGTAGGGGTTGCCGCCGCGGATGTACTGGCCGTCGAGGGTGCGGTAGTCCGTCGGCTTCGGCGTGCCCGGCCAGCCCAGACCCTCCCAGATCGCACACGCCTGTGCGACCTGCGCGGGGAAGTCCTCCAGCGGCAGCGGAGGTTGGAGTACGTCGGCCGGGGCGAGCGCGGCGGCGCGCGACGGTGCCGGCAGGGCCGGTGCGGCGGCGGCCGGCAGTGCCGACACCGCCAGTACGGCGGCGAACGGCGCCACCGCCAGCCAGCGGGCCGCACGCCGGCCGGCGGAACCTCTGCTCGTAGGGGAAACTCCAGTGCGCACAGCGCCTCCAGACGTGAGGACGGATGGACCAGCTCCTCTCATGACATCCGCATATGCCGTCCGGAACCGGGTATTCACCCCGTCGGTGGCGAGTCACGACGGCGCGGGTCGCGACGGTACCGATAAGCGCGCACGAGGAACTCGAAGCGATCGTCCTCGACCGCGAGACCCCGCACGCATTCCCGTATCACCAGGGTCTCTTCGGCGTCTCTGAAGTCCGCCGAACCTCTGTACCGGCTCCGGCGACCTCCATCGGATCGAAGAGGCCGCGGCCGACATCCGAATCCAGGGCGAACGTCTCCCTGAGCAGTTGCAGTCATGGTTCGGCCGCTGAACCCGCCCGACTGTGACCTCGGTGGTCGTGCCCCGGTCGATCGCCTGGGTGCCGACGACGAACGAGGGTTGCTCGGCGGACAGTCTGGGCGTCGCGACGCTCGGCGGAAAGCGTATCGGTAGGCGGAAGGCGCCAGCCGCCGACGCGGATCACGGCAACGCTTGCGCCGCTCGACGGGAGTTGAACGGCGTCCGGGAGAACACCCCCCGCAGGGGTGCCCCCTGACGTCCTGCCACCTCGCCCTTTCACCCCATCGCGCCAACCCGTCACGCCGATGGGCGACTGCGCTCCGCGCTCGTGGCGAGCCAAGATCATCTCCATGAAACCTTCCATGATCCGCCGCGCGTGTGTCGCGGCCGTCGCGCTGGCGGCGACGACGGCTCCGGCCGTGGCGGCACAGTCGTCGGCCGACAGCGGCGCGCGGGGCGGCACGGCCGCACCCTCCGACATCGGGGCGAAGGCGCGGCTGCTGGGCGAGAAGATCGTTCCGCACAAGCTGTCGTTCCGGGGCACGACGGTCGGCGGGCTGTCCGGGATCGACCGTGATCCGTGCACGGGCGAGTACGTCGCGATCAGCGACGACCGTTCGGTGCTCCAGCCCGTCCGCTTCTACACCGCCCGGATCGCGGTGGACGGCGCCGGGGTGCACTCCGTCGACTTCACCGGCACGCACCCGCTCCTCCAACCGGACGGCACGGTCTATCCGCCGGCGAGCGCCGGCGACGGAAAGGCCGTGGACCCGGAGGAAGTTCGGGTGGACCCGCGGAGCTGCGACTACTGGTGGGCGCAGGAGGGCGACCGGCCGAAGTCGTCGGAGGAACCGGTGATCCAGCCGTCGATCCAGTTCGCCGCCCGCTCCGGTGCCTACCGCGGGCAACTGCCGTTGCCGCCCAACTACGAGATCACCAGGGATGACTGGGGCATCCGGCGGAACAAGGCGGTGGAGGCGATCACGTTCGGAGCCGGGGGCAGCGTGCTCACCAGCGCCCTTGAGGGGCCGCTGCTCCAGGACGGCCCGGAGCCGACCCTGCAGCACGGCGCGCTGGTCCGCGTCACCCAGCAGAGCCGCGACGGCGGTGTGCTCGGGCAGTTCGCCTACCCGCTCGAAAAGATCTTCACCGCGCCCGACGGGTCCAGCACCTATCCGCCCGACACCGGTGTGCCCACGATCCTGGCCTACCCCGGCGATCCCAGCCGGTACCTCGTGCTCGAACGCACCTGGGTGGCAGGCGCGGGCTTCAAGATCCGTCTCTTCGACGCCACCACCCGCGACGCCACCGACGTACAGCACATCGACTCCCTCAAGGGACAGCAGATCGTCCCGATGCGCAAGAAACTGGTCGCGGACCTGGCCACTTTGGGCCTGTCCAGGGTCGACAACACCGAGGGCATGACCTGGGGCCCGACCCTGCCGAGCGGAGAACGCACTCTGGTCCTGGTCAGTGACGACAACTTCGCGGAGGACGCGGTCACCCAGATCGTCGCGCTCGGCATCCGCTGAGGAGTTCATCGCGGGAGGCGACGCCGAAGTGCCGGGCACGGGCCGGGCTGGAGAGTACCCCGAGGGCGGCGGCACCGTGTGAGTGGTGGGCATCGGTGGCAATGGGGATCAGGAACGGTACGGTGAGGGCGACGGCGGCCCGGCTGTCGTTGGCACACAAGCCCCCCAGCACGTCCGTCGCGTGGCTTGCGGGGTCCTCGCCGGTGTGCGGCAGGTGGACGGCCTTCCGGGCACCGTTCCCGTGAGGGAAGTTCCACCACGGGAACGGCGTCGAGAGATTCGATCACGCCTTGCCTGCCCGTCAGCCCCCGAAGACCTTCACCACCGGTCGTTCCGGGTCATAGGCGGCCCAGCCGGGGTCGCCGTCGCGGGCGAACGCGATCCAGGCTCCGTGCATCGCCTGGGCAAGATCCTCCGGTGCCGGGTCCGGGCCCAGCAGTCCGCTGTCGCCGTGCAGCCATGGCTCGTCGGCGAGGTCGAACACGTAGGGCAGCTCGATCGTGTGCGTGGCCCCGAGCCGGCCGTCAAGGGCCGTCGAGCGTTGGGCGAACGAGTAGACGTGCGTCCGGCGGCCCGACATCCGCGAGTGCGCCCTGGCCATTCGGGCGGTGCCGGCGCCGAACAGCGCTTCGCCGAGCAGTGCCGAGCGCAGTTCACCGGGCGTGGCGTCCGGGTGTGCTGCGGTGCGGGCCGCGACCGCTGCGGCGGGTTCCGCGTACGCCGCTGCGGCGAGGGTGAGGACGTCGGCTTCGGTGGAGGTCTCCAACTTGCCCTGGGGAACGTCGGTACCCACGTGCGGCCGTCGAGATAGGTGTTCCAGCCGACGTGGTCGATGTGCAGGTGTGTGTTGACCACGATGTCGACGTCTTCGGGCCGGACGCCGGCCGCCGCGAGGTTGTCGAGGTAGTCGGTGTCGAGGCGGTTCCAGACCGGCGCGTACGGCCGGTCCTTGTGGTTGCCCACACCGGTGTCGACGAGGATGGTGCGCCCTTCGCTGTGCAGAAGCCAGGACTGGATCGCCGAGTTGCACTCGTTCGCGGCCGGGTCCCAGAAGTCGGGCACCAGGACGGGGCGGTGCTGCCCCCACGCCCCGTCGGGGCTGTCCGGGAAGAACTCGGCCGGAGCCATCCCCACCGAGCCGTAGTACTCCTTGACGCGAGTGACAGTGACGTCACCCAGGGTGATGCGTTGCATGGTCTTCCTCATGGTCGGGCGCATGGCCGGGTGCTCCCGAGCTTGGGCGCTGTCACCCCGGGCAGCCAGTCCCGCTGGGTCCTACCCCTCTCAGGGAGTGGCTGCGTCCGCTGCCGCGTCGCACACTGCACGTATGGACGGACCTGGCCCACTGGGCGACTTCCTGCAGGCGCGCCGGGCTCAGCTCCGGCCGGAGGACGTCGGACTGCCCGCCTTCGGGCCGCGCAGGGTGGCCGGGCTGCGCCGGGAGGAGCTGGCGCAACTGGCCGGCGTCAGCTCCTCCTACTACACCCGGCTCGAACAAGGACTGTCCCGCGGCGCCTCGGCCGAGGTGCTGGACGCCATCGGGCGGGCTCTGCGACTCGGTGACCACGAGCGCGATCACCTCGCGCGGCTCGCCGATGCTTCACGCCGTACGACCCCGGTCCGCCGACCGCGACCGGAGAAGGTCGCGGACGAGACATGGGACCTGATGCGCGCGCTGGACGGTGTCCCGGCTCTGGTACTCGGCCGACGCACCGATGTGCTCGCCTGGAACAGCCTGGGCCATGGACTGCTCGCCGGGCACCTGGACCCGCTCGCTCCGCAGAGCTCGGGGCGCCGCCCGAACATGAGCCGGATGCTGTTCCTCGACCCGCACTGCCGTGAGCTGTACCGGGACTGGAACCGCAAGGCGCGCGCGGTGGTGGGCAACCTGCGCACCGCAGTGGGCCGGCACCCGGAGGACCCGCTGCTCGCGGAGCTGATCGGCGAGTTGACGATGAAGAGCCCGGAGTTCGTCGCACTGTGGCGGGACCACCGCGTGTCGGCCTGCGACGCGGCGTCCTACGACTTGCACCATCCGGCGATGGGACCGCTGACGATCACGCAACAGACGCTGGCGCTCGTCCGCTCGCCGGAGCAGGTCCTCGTGGTGTGCACGACACCCGCCGGGTCCTCGTCGGAGGCCGCTCTCGCACTGCTTCGGCAGACGGGCGAGGCGCGGCCGGGCGAGGCGAAGTCGGCCCGTGCCTTGACCACCAGGCCGTGATCCGGCTTGTCCACATGCCCCGCGACCTACGGCACAGGGCTCTCCCTCGGAGGTGGCCACTGATGGCGAGGACGGAGCCGGTCAGGCGCGGTGGCAGGGATCGCAGCCAGCGGGGGCAGGGCGAGCCGTTGCGTCGGGAGCTCCTGGCCCCCGCACCGGGCCCGTCACCGTCCTTTCCGGTCGCCCTCGGGGAGACGGCCGCGTCCCGCCACATCAAGGCCATCCCCTCCGGCGCGCAGCGAAACGACGGCTGGTCACTCCCGCGTCGAGCCGGGTGCTCACTTGCCACGAGTGCCCGACTTCCCTTTTCAGCCGACGGACTTGGGCCGGGTCGCGCTGCTGGGGGCGGACCGTGACGGCTCTCGCCACGCCACCATGGACGTGAGGGACGTATCGAAACCCCGGGAAGAGCGCGACGCGGGCGCCCGCGGTGGGGGCGGAGCCCCCTCGCCTTGCGGAGCGGCCCACCGCGCGCCCGGTTGTTCAGCTCGGTGATCGCGGTCCCTGCGTGCGGTGCTCACGCTTCCCCGTCGTGGGTGCCACGGTCGCTGTGGGCGAGGAGCCCGCTCTGGTGGCCTGGCGCGTCGGCTCCGCAGGGTCGGAAGCGGGCGAGGTATGCCGGGCTCGGGCCGCGGCGCTCGGTCAGGTGCAGGCCGGCGGCGTCGGCGAGCCGGTGCAGTCGGCCGAAGGGAATCCAGTGCCGGTCGAAGAACTCGCCGATCACCAGCCGCCCGCCCGGTGCCAGCACCCGTGCCGCCTCGCGCAGTACCCGATCCGGCTCGGGGATCTCGCCGAGCGCGGTCACGGCGTATACGGCGTCGAATGTCCCGTCGGCGTAGGGCAGTTCACGTGCGTCCGAGCGGGTGGGCCTGACCGTCGCCAGGCCGTCGCGCCTGGCGCGGCACATCACGTGGTCGAGCATCTCCTGCTGGATGTCGAGCACATCGAGCCGTCCCTCCGGCCCGAGCTGCGGGGCGACGTGCAGCGACTGCAAGCCGGTCCCCGGGCCGATCTCCAGGAACCGCTCTCCCGGCCGCGGTTGCAGCACGGCGTCCATCCGATCGGCTGTCAGGAACGGCAACGGCACGTCGAGGAGGCCGCGTTGGGCGTACGGATAGGGCGCCGTGTCGCCCAGCCACCAGGCGGCGGCCAACGCGGCGCCGACGCCGGCGGCGACCGCCCAGCGGTCCGGGCCGGGATCGGGGCGGTGGGTGCGGTGGTGATGCGGTGCATGGTGTTCTCCGGTGGATCGATGCGGTTCGTGATCGTTGTTCGTGGTGTGCGATCGGGCGGTCGGGCGGTCGGCGTCACGCGCGCCGGCTCAGCGCCCGCAGCGCCAGCCGGCCGCACAGCGCGGCGAGCGGCAACTCGGCACCGAGCGCCATGGCGACCGCGGTGGCGAAGTCGCCGCCCGGGGCCGCGGTCGTGGTGTCGAACCAGGCGTCCACCACAAGCAGCGTCGCGGTCGATGCGGCCGCCAGGGCGTGCCGCCGGTCACCGCGGGCGGCGAGGAGGCCGGTGGCGATCAGGCCGAGCGCCTCCAGCGCGTCGAGCCCGACCCAGGCGACCGGCCAGTGCGCCGCGGTCGCGGTGGCCGGCAGACCGGTGGCCAGCACGTACAGCCACGGCAGCAGGGCGAGCCCGCAGGCGACCAGCAGCACCCCGGCCCGCCGCATGCCCCGCGCCGGGCGCGGCTCCTCCGCCTCTTCGTAGAGCGGGATCACCTCGGCGCCGGCCACTTCCTCATCGCACAAAGCCAGTTGACGCATCGTCATCCCCTGCTCCCCGTCGGCTGTCCCCTTCACGTGCTCCAGCCTCCGGCGTGCACCGGGGCGCCGTCAGTCACGCAGGGTTCCGACCCGGGGTGGAGACAAGTGCACCCCCGAACCGGGCGGCAACGTCATGGCGTGGGGATGGCCTGCGGCTTTACCGTTTGACGCATGCGACTCACGACGTGGCTGCGGCTGGTGCTGGGCCGGCCGTTCCGCAGGGCGGGACACCGGACCGCGCTCGTCGCCGCCGGCCTGCCGCTCCACCTCGCCGTGGTGCCCATCTGGATCTGGCTGCTCGGCACGATGGCGGCGTTGGTGCCGGCCGTGACTCCGCTGCCCGTGCTGCTCACGCTCGTGGTGACACCCCTGCTGACCGTCGGGCAGCGGTGGCGCTACCGGGCGCTCGTCGGCAAGGACCTCCCGCGCCCCGCCGCACCCAGGCCCGGAAGCACATGGACGTCGCCGGTACGCCGGCTGACCAGGCGGGCCTTGTGGCGGCAGGTCTGCTACCACGCCGTGGCGGGTCCGCTGCTCGCCGTCCTGGACGTCGCCGTCCTCGCCGTCTGGGCCACCGCTCTCGTGGCCGCCTCCCTCTACGTGTGGATCTGGGCGCTGCCCCCGCAATGGCGGGTCACCGACCTCGGGTACACCACGCAGGCCGTGTACATCACCGCCGGCGGCCTCGTCCTGCTGTTCCTCGGGCCCCGGCTGACCGGCGCTCTGGTGCGGCTGGACACCCGGGCGGCCGAGGTCCTGCTCGGCCCCAGCCGCACGGAGAAGCTCGCCCGCCGGGTCGCCGACCTCGCCGAGAGCCGGGCCGGCGTGCTCGACGCCGCCGACGCCGAGCGGCGGCGGATCGAGCGCGACCTGCACGACGGCGCACAGCAGCGCCTCGTCTCACTCGCCGTCAACCTGGGCCTGGCCAGGGCCACTCTCAGCGACCTGCCGGAGGACGCCCGCAAGGTGATCGACGAGGCGCACCGCGAGGCGAAGGAGGCGATCGCCGAGCTGAACAACCTGGTGCGCGGCCTGCATCCGGCCGTCCTTGAGGACCGCGGTCTCGACGCCGCGCTGTCCGGGGTCGCCGCCCGCCTCCCGATCCCGGTGCGCGTGGCGGTGGACCTGCCGCGGCGCCCCTCACCCACGGTCGAGGCCGTCGCGTACTTCGTGGTCTCCGAGGCCCTGACGAACGTGGTCAAACACGCCCGGGCGACCCGGGCGGATGTGACCGTGGAGCGGATCAGGGAGACAATGCTGGTGGTCGTCGCGGACGACGGCGCGGGCGGCGTGGATCTCGCGGCGGCCGGCGGCGGCACCGGGCTCGCCGGGCTCGCCAGGCGCGTCGCGTCCGTCGACGGCACGTTTTCCTGCCGCAGCCCCGCCGGGGGCCCGACCGTCATCACCGTGGAGCTGCCGTGCGCGCCGTGATCGCCGAGGATTCCCTCTTGCTGCGCATCGGCGTGGTCAAGGTGCTGGAGGCGGCCGGCTTCGAGATGTGCGCGCAGGTCACCGACGCGGAAGGGCTACTGGCGGCCGTCGAGGAGCACCGTCCCGACATCGCCGTGGTCGACGTGCGCATGCCGCCCGGCTTCACCGACGAGGGAGTACGTGCCGCGCTGGTGATCCGCCGCCAGTACCCGAGTACCGCCGTGCTCGTGCTGTCGCAGTACGTGGAGGAGCGGTACGCCGCCGATCTGCTCGCCACCAACACCTCCGGCGTCGGCTATCTGCTCAAGCAACGGGTCGCCGACGTCGAGGAGTTCACCGAGGCGGTACGCCGGGTGGCGGCCGGTGGCACCGCGCTCGACCCGCAGGTCGTCGCGCAATTGCTGGTGCGCCGGCACAGCGATCCGCTCGACCGGCTGACACCGCGCGAGCGGGAGGTGCTGGAGCTGATGGCGGGCGGCCGGTCCAACTCCGGTGTCGCCGCCGAGCTGGTGGTGAGCGAGAGCGCTGTCGCCAAGCACATCAACAGCATCTTCACCAAGCTCGACCTGCCCAAGGCCGACGCCGACCACCGCCGCGTCCTGGCGGTGCTGCGCTTCCTGGGCGTTGCGACCGCGTAGCACGCGACCCTGCCCGTATGTCCAGCCGACAACGGAGCTGGTCGCCACTCGGTGGGGAACGCGGCAACAGGCTCTGCCGCGCCGGGAGTCGAAGGCGGCAGCCGTCGTGCGCAGGGCCATGGCACAGGTGGGCCCGGTCATCACTGGTGCCCCCGCGGTCTTCGGGGCTGGCCGCGGTGGCTCGGGCTGGTCGGTCGGCTGTTGTCCGGAGCAGATGCGATGTCAGGGCGGTCGTCGCGTCAGCGCCTTCGTCCCGGGTTCGGCGGTGCGGGGGGTGGGGGAGTCGGCCGGAGCCGGGGAGGACTCGCCGGAAGCAGCCGAGGCCGACTGCTGGCTGCGCTCTCTGGAAGCCCACGGGGAACGTGGGACCGGGCGGTCCGTCGGGTCGCCGACGATCCGCCCGGTCACCGCACCCGCCTGCTAGCGTCCCGCGGCCGGAGTGCCGTCCTGCGCCAGCGCGAAGACGTGGATGTCCTTGTCGGTGGGCAGGGTGATCGACGCGACGACCTTCGCCGGGTCGACCGGGACGGTCTGCTCGTCGACGTAGAAGGCGTGGTCCTGCCTGCCGAGCGCCTGGTTGCGGTAGGTCATCGCGGAGACCTCGGTGTTGCCGGTGCCGGGTGCGGTGCCCCAGTCCGACTGCGCCAGCTTCTCGGTGCCGCTGCTGCCGTCGGTGTAGTGGATCGTCACCGTGCCCGAGTGGGCGCCGTCCGTCGCCGCGCCGAGGAAGCCGATCACGGTGGCGCCGGACCGGTGGGGCAGCAGGACGGTCTGGCCGAGGGCGCGCACGTTGTCGTTCTCGCACGGCCGTGCCTGCGGCCAGGTGAAGGTGAGGCCGCCGACGGTCACGGGTGCGCCGGGGGTGAGCGGGTGCGGCGAGGCCGTGGCGAGCGCGTCGGCGGAGTACGTGTCGGTGCCGTTGTCGAGCGCGCCGCAACCGCGGTTGGTGTCGGGCGAGACGCCCACGTCGTTGAAGTAGTCCGACAGCGCGTCGGTGGGTGCGACGGTGAACTGCCCGCTGCCGGACGTCCCGCCGGGCCCGGTGACCACCGCGACGCTCGCGGTGCTGCCGGGTTCGACCCGCCAGATGTTCGCCGGCCCCGAACTCGTCGAGATCGCCGGGCCGCTGGGCCGCGGCACCGTGAAGGTGACGGACCGGTCCGACCAGTGGTCGATCGTGAGCGTGCCCAGGTCGCCCGCCCCGCCCCAGTTGACGCCGCCGTCGGACAGCAGCAGGTGCCGGCCGCCCGAGGAGGTGCCGAAGCCCGTGCCGGTGAGGGTGACCTGCTGGCCCGGGGCAGCCTGCGCCGGTGTGACGCTGCTGATCGTCGCGGGATGTGACGGGGTGTTCGAGAGCGCGATGTCGTCGACGTAGCCGCGGTAGCCCCCGCTGCCGGCCGGCTGGTCGTAGCCCAGGTCGACGCGGACGATCTTCCGGCCCGCGGCCGCCTTGCCGATGTCCACGCTGACCTGGTTCCACCGGCCGAGCGTGAGCTTGCCGCACTGCGACGCGGGCGTGAGCGGGGACCCGCGGAGGGAGTGCAGGGTGCTGCCGTCGGAGAAGACGAGGTCCGGCGCCACGCAACTGCTGTTGTCGCCGCTGACGCCGGTGGCGGACGGGCCGTTGGCCTGCGGGTAGATCCAGTAGCTCAGGGTGGTGTCCCTGCCGACGCGCACCGGCCGGTCGGACAGGTCGAACAGCCGCAGGTAGGCGTGGTCGTCGGCCGCCCCGGTGGCGTGGCCGGAGTACATGAGCGCGTTGGTGCCGTCGTGGTCGTTCTCCTGGCGTGCGCCGGCCTCGGGGCCGGTCGCGCCGCCGTACGCGGTGACGTTCGCGATCCCGCCGCCCCCGGGTGAGGTGTCGACGCTGTCGACCCAGTCCGGTGCGGGCTGACCGTGCTCGAAGCCGGTCTGGAACGGCGTCCCGGCCGGGCGGGCCGGCAGCGGGCGGCGCAGCCCCGCGGTGGCGAGGCCGGTGACCGTGTCGCCGGCGCCGTAGTACATCATCCACTGGCCGTCGTGGAAGAAGATGCTGTTCATCCACGCCGTCTTGGGGGTCTGGCCGTTCCACTCGTACGGCACGTCCGGCGTCGGCGTGAGCACCGCGTCACTGAGCTGGTGCAGCATCCGCGTCGGGTCCTGGCCGGAGAACTCCTCCTCGCTGATCGCGTAGAACCAGCGGCCGTTGGCCATCAGGGTGCCGGCGGTGAACACGACGATGTCGGAGTTGGCCGGCCGGCCCACCACGGTCCGGTAGTCGGTGACCGCGACGGACACCTCGTACGGTTGCCAGCCCTTCGGGTAGTGGATGTCGAGCGGGTCGGCCGTCCGCGCGGTGGTGCTGCCCTTCGCGTGCCAGGTGCGCAGGTCCGAGGAGTACGCGATGTCCGTGCCGGTGTCGCCCTGGCCGAAGTACATGACGTACTCGCCGTTGACCTTCCTCGGGCTGCCGTTCGCGTCGGTGACCACCGCCGCGTCCTTGTTGTTGCCGGCGTTCGGCTCCACCGTCCACGGCGTGCTCCAGTGGACGCCGTCGGACGAGGTGGACTCGGCGATGTCGTACGAGCCCAAGCACGAGCCGTCCGCCTTCGGGTGGACGGACGTGAAGAACGAGTAGTAGGTGCCGTGCAGTTCGAACAGCCGCGGGTCCTCGAGCCCGCACTTGTCCTGCTGGCCGGCCAGCCCGAAGCCGATCACCGGGTTCGCGGCGGTGTCCTCGGTGAAGTGCGTGCCGTCCTTGCTGGAGGCGTAGCCGATCTGCGACGGGCCGCCGTAGGAACCCTGCGCGCGGTAGAGCATCTTGTACTGGCCACCGCGGTAGAGCACGCCCGGGTTGTACAGGGCGCCGGCCTCGTACCCGCTGCCGCTCGGCGTCATCAGAGGGTTGTCCGCGCTGCGGGTGAACGGGCCGATGGCCCAGTCCGGAAGGTTCGCGGCGGTGTAACTGGCGTCGTCGGCGGCGGTCTTCGTGGGCGACGACGACGATGACGGCGATGACGACGACGGCGTGGCCGACGTTGACGGCGACGGCGCTCCCGCGGGAGCGGCGCTCACGTGCCCCGGCGGGCGGGGAGCGCGGGCCCCCCGGGGGGGGGGGGAGTGCAGGAGAACGCCCGGCGG
>NZ_JBFBIV010000110.1:0-23226 GCF_040702025.1 Streptomyces sp. NPDC088194
GTCGTCGGCGAGCTGTGCGCTGCGGAGCAGCCGCACGTACTCAGGGGCGCGGGGAACTGCGCGACCAGCCAGAGCACACCGGCACCCGGGGGCGGTGAGGAACCGTTACGGCGGGGGGCCGCACCGGCACCCGGGGGCCGTGAGGAACCCCCGCGGCGGGGAGCCGCAGCGGCACCCGGGGGCGGTGGGGAACCGTTACGGCGGGGGGCCGTACGGCACCCGGGGGGAGCCGCAGCGGCACCCGGGGTGGTGGGGGGCCGTGCTTACGGTAGGAGACCGGCGCGCCTCGCGGCGACCACCGCTTCGAGGCGGGTATGCGCCCCCAACTTCCGCATGGCGGACCGCAGATAGCTCTTCACCGTCTCGGGCCGCAAACGCAGCCGGGCCGCCGCCGCCGCATTGGTCGCCCCGGAGGAGATGGAGCTGAGGACGTCCAGCTCGCGCGGCGTGAGCTGGGGCGCGCCGCGCGAGGAGCGCCCGGGCCGGTTGGACGCGGGCGGCGCGCCCGCCGCCGCGAGCCGGGTGCACGCACTGAGCAACTCCTGCCGCAGATGCATGTCGGGCACCTGCCCGGCCAGCGCCCGCAACTCCGCGTGCGCCTCGCGCACCTCCTCCCAGGCGCGCGGATCGGCCGGCAGCGGCGCCTGCGCGAAAGACAGCAGCCGCTGCGCCTCATCCCTTATCACCAGCGCCTGCTCCAGCTCGCGGGCCGCGTCCAGCGCCACGTTCAGCGGCCGGTCACCGAGCGAGAAGGGCTGCCGCAGCGCCCCGTAGAGCACCCCGCGCACCCGGCGCTGCACGACGATCGGCACCGCCAGCACCGAGCGCAGCCCCTCGCCCGCCACCGCGGCGTCGTACTCGTGGCTGATCACCCGGGAGTCGCGGTACTCGGTGACCGCGTAGGGGCGGCCCATCGCGAGCGTCTTGCCGCCCAGACCGTTGCCCGTGGTGATCGAGAGCCCGCGCAGCGACTCGGTGGCCGTGCCC
The DNA here is from genome assembly GCF_040702025.1 of Streptomyces sp. NPDC088194. NCBI lineage: Bacteria > Bacillati > Actinomycetota > Actinomycetes > Kitasatosporales > Streptomycetaceae > Streptomyces > Streptomyces sp. NPDC088194. The sequence goes on from NZ_JBFBIV010000110.1 coordinate 988, forward strand.
GCCAGCTCGCTGATCCGGAACTGCCGCGCCCCGTACCCGACCGGCAGCCCGCCGCCGCCCGCCACCAGCCCGCCGAACGACACCGCCAACAGCCCCGACCTGCGCATCCGCAACAGCGCCGCCCGCACCTCGACCGCCTCACCGTGTCCGTTCACCCGCATCACCCCCTCACCCCCTTCCGGGGGTAGTGAGACCCACGTCACTACCGGACGATGCTACTCAGGGGTCCGTCGACGAGGAGGACACATGGCGGCATCGGACGCGACCGGGATGTTCCGGGACGCCAGGGACTTCCTGCTGCGGCACCGTGAGGACTACCAGGCAGCGTATGACGGTTTCGGGTGGCCGAGGCCCGAGCACTTCAACTGGGCGCTGGACTGGTTCGACGCCGTCGCCGCCGATCCCGCGCGCGCCGACCGGCCCGCGCTGTGGATCGTCGAGGAGGACGGCAGCGAGGCGCGCACCACTTTCCGGGAGATGTCCGCCCGTACCGACAGGGTCGCGAACTGGCTGCGCGGCCTGGGCGTGCGGGCCGGCGACCGGGTGCTGCTCATGCTCGGCAACCAGACCGAGCAGTGGGAGACCGCGCTGGCGCTGATGAAGCTGCGGGCGGTGGCCATCCCGGCCACCCCGCTGCTCGGCCCGGCCGACCTGCGCGACCGGATCGACCGCGGCGGGGCCCGGCACGCGGTGGTGCGGGCCGCCGACACCGGGAAGTTCGCCGACGTGCCCGGCGACTACACCCGGATCGCGGTCGGCGGCGCCACCGGGCCGTGGCGGGCGTACGAGGACGCGTACGCCGCCGACCCGGTCTTCGTGCCCGACGGGCCCACCCGCGGCGACGACCCGCTGATGCTGTACTTCACCTCCGGCACCACCGCCCGGCCCAAGCTGGTCCAGCACACCCATCTGTCGTACCCGGTGGGGCACCTGGCCACCATGTACTGGATCGGGCTGCGCCCCGGCGACGTGCATCTGAACATCTCCTCGCCCGGGTGGGCCAAGCACGCCTGGTCCAGCCTGTTCGCGCCGTGGAACGCCGAGGCGACGGTCTTCGTGCACAACTACACCCGGTTCGACCCGGCCCGGCTGATGGCCGAGATGGACCGGGCCGGGGTGACCAGCTTCTGCGCGCCGCCCACGGTGTGGCGGATGCTCATCCAGGCCGACCTGCGGGCGCTGGCGCATCCGCCGCGCGAGGTGGTCGCGGCCGGCGAGCCGCTCAACCCCGAGGTGATCGAGCACGTCAGACGGCTGTGGGGGGTGGTGATCCGGGACGGGTTCGGGCAGACCGAGACCGCCGTGCAGGTCGCCAACCCGCCCGGGCAACTGGTCAAGGCCGGCTCCATGGGCCGCCCCACCCCCGGCTACACCGTCGCCCTGGTCGATCCGCAGACCGGCCGGCCCGGCGACGACGGCGAGATCTGCCTCGACCTGTCCACCCGCCCGGTCGGCCTGATGACCGGATACGCCGGCGACCCGGAGCGCACCGCCGAGGCGATGGCCGGCGGCTACTACCACACCGGCGACATCGGCCACCGCGACGCGGACGGCTACATCACCTACGTCGGCCGCAGCGACGACGTCTTCAAGTCCTCCGACTACAAGATCTCCCCGTTCGAGCTGGAGAGCGCGCTGCTGGAGCACGAGGCGGTCGCCGAGGCCGCCGTGGTGCCCGCGCCCGACGACCTGCGGCTGTCGGTGCCGAAGGCGTACGTGGTGCTCGCGGCCGGCTGGGCGGCCGACGGCGAGACCGCCAAGGCGATCTTCGCGCACTCCCGGTCGGTGCTGGCGCCCTACAAGCGGGTGCGGCGGCTGGAGTTCGCCGAACTCCCCAAGACCGTGTCGGGGAAGATCCGCCGGATCGAGTTGCGCGAGGCGACCGCGCGCGACGGCAGCCACGAGTACCGCGAGGAGGACTACCGGTGAGCGACACGGGCACGGATACGGGCACGGGCATGGGCACGACCGGGGCCGGGGCCGCCGCCGTGAGTCCGCCGGCCGAGCCGTCCTACGCGCACGGCACCGGCGGCGCCCCGCTGCTCGGCGACACGATAGGACGCAACCTCGACCGGGCGCTGGCCGCCCACCCCGACCGCGAAGCACTGGTCGACGTGGCCAGTCAACGGCGCTGGACCTACCGCGATTTCGGCCGCGACGTGGACGCGCTGGCCCGGGGCCTGGCCGCCCACGGGGTGCACAAGGGCGACCGGGTCGGCATCTGGGCGGTCAACTGCCCCGAGTGGGTGCTCGTGCAGTACGCCACCGCCCGGCTCGGCGCGATCATGGTGAACATCAACCCCGCCTACCGGCTGCACGAGTTGGCGTTCGTGCTCAAGCAGTCCGGCATCGAGGTGCTGATCGCCTCCACCGAGTACCGCAGCAGCGACTACCGGGCGATGGCCGCCGAAGTCCGCGACGACTGCCCGCGGTTGCGCGAGGTGGTGCACATCGGCGACCCGGAGTGGGACGGGCTCATGGCGGCCGGGGCGGACCTGCCGGCCGACTACCTCGCCGTCCGGGAGGCGTCGCTCAGCTGCGACGAGCCGGTCAACATCCAGTACACCTCCGGCACCACCGGCTTCCCCAAGGGCGCCACCCTCTCCCACCACAATATCCTCAACAACGGCTACTTCGTGGGCGGCACGGTCGGCTACACCGAACAGGACCGGGTCTGCCTGCCGGTGCCCTTCTACCACTGCTTCGGCATGGTGATGGGCAACCTCGGCATCACCTCGCACGCCGCCTGCATCGTCATCCCCGCGCCCGCCTTCGACCCGGCCGCGACCCTGCGCGCCGTCGAGCAGGAGCGCTGCACCTCGCTCTACGGCGTGCCCACGATGTTCATCGCCGAGCTGGGCCTGCCCGACTTCGCCTCCTACGACCTCAGTTCGCTGCGCACCGGCATCATGGCCGGCTCGCCGTGCCCGGCGGAGGTGATGAAGCGGGTCATGTCGGAGATGCACATGGCCGAGGTGTCGATCTGCTACGGGATGACCGAGACCTCGCCGGTGTCCACCCAGACCCGCCGGGACGACGACCTGGAGCACCGCACCGAGACCGTCGGCCGGGTGCTCCCGCACATCGAGGTGAAGGTCGTGGACCCTTCCTCGGGTGTCACCCTGCCACGCGGAACCCCGGGTGAACTGTGCACCCGGGGCTACTCGGTGATGCTCGGCTACTGGGACGAACCGCAGCGCACCGCCGAAGCCGTGGACGACGGGCGCTGGATGCACACCGGGGACCTCGCGCTGATGCGGGAGGACGGCTACGTCGCCGTCGTCGGCCGGATCAAGGACATGATCATCCGGGGCGGGGAGAACATCTACCCGCGCGAGATCGAGGAGTTCCTCTACACCCACCCGAAGATCGCCGACGTGCAGGTGGTCGGCGTGCCCGACGCCCGCTACGGCGAGGAGATCCTCGCCTGCGTCATCCCGCGCGACCCGGCCGACCCGCCCACCCTCGCCGAGGTCGCCGGGTTCTGCGCCGACCGGATCGCGCACTACAAGGTGCCGCGCCAACTGCGCGTGCTCGACGCCTTCCCGATGACGGTCAGCGGCAAGGTGCGCAAGATCGAGCTGCGCGAACGGTTCAGCGCACCGCGGTGACGGCGGCCGAGGCGGTGGCGCCGGCCGGGGTGGTGCCACCGGTCGCGGCGGTGGCCGGGGCGGGCGCGGTCAGCGGGATGACCGCGGTCGGGGCGTGCCAGGGCTCGGTCGCCACCTCCTCGAACTCCACCACGTTGCCGATGTCGGCGGTGGTGGACATCGAGATGTTCGTGACCCGCTCCAGGATCGCCTCGACCACCACCGGCACCCGGTGCTCGGCGGCGAGCTTCTTCGCCTGCGCGAAGGCCGCGCCCAGCTCGCCGGGCTCGGTGACCCGGATCGCCTTGCAGCCCAGGCCCTCGGCGACCTTGACGTGGTCCACGCCGTAGCAGCCGATCTCCGGCGAGTTGGCGTTCTCGAACTCCAGGTTCACCTGGAAGTCGATGTCGAGGCCGAGCTGCGCCTGCCGGATCAGCCCGAGGTAGGAGTTGTTCACCAGCACGTGCACGTAGGGGATGCGGTGCTGGGCGCCGACCGCCAGTTCCTCGATCATGAACTGGAAGTCGTAGTCCCCGGACAGGGCCACCACCTGGGCGTCCGGGTCGGCGGTGGCGACGCCCAGCGCGGCCGGGACGGTCCAGCCGAGCGGACCGGCCTGGCCGCAGTTGATCCAGTGCCGGGGGCGGTAGACGTGCAGCATCTGGGCGCCGGCGATCTGGGAGAGCCCGATGGTGGACACGTAGCGGGTCTCCGGGCCGAACGCGCGGTTCATCTCCTCGTAGACCCGCTGCGGCTTCATCGGGACGTCGTCGAAGTGGGTGCGGCGGTGCAGCGTCGCCTTGCGCTCCCGGGCCGAGGCGGCCCACGCCGAGCGGTCGGGCAGCAGCCCGGCCTCCTTCGCCTCCCGCGCCGCGGCGACGAACAGCTCCAGCGCGGCCTTCGCGTCCGAGGCGATGCCGTAGTCCGGGGCGAAGATCTTCCCGATCTGGGTCGGCTCGATGTCGACGTGCACGAAGGTGCGGCCGGCGGTGTAGACGTCGAGCCGGCCGGTGTGCCGGTTCGCCCAGCGGTTGCCGATGCCCAGCACGAAGTCCGAGGCGAGGAACGTCTCGTTGCCGTACCGGTGCGAGGTCTGCAGGCCGACCATGCCGGCGTTCAGCGGGTGGTCGTCGGCGATCGCGCCCCAGCCCATCAGGGTGGGCACCACCGGCACCCCGGTCAGCTCGGCGAACTCCACCAGCAGGTCGGCCGCGTCGGCGTTGATCACCCCGCCGCCCGCGACGATCAGCGGGCGTTCGGCCGCGCCGAGCATCGCCAGTGCCTTGGCGATCTGCGCGGCCGAGGCGGCCGGCCGGTAGACCGGCAGCGGCTGGTACGTCTCGGGGTCGAACTCGATCTCGGTGAGCTGCACGTCGATCGGCAGGTCGATCAGCACGGGGCCGGGGCGCCCGGAGCGCATCAGGTGGAACGCCTGCTGGAAGACGCCCGGGACCTGCGCGGCCTCCAGCACGGTGGTGGCGGCCTTGGTGACCGGCGCGGCGATCGAGGCGATGTCGACCGCCTGGAAGTCCTCCTTGTGGATCACCGCGGTGGGGGCCTGGCCGGTGATGCACAGGATCGGGATCGAGTCGCCGATCGCCGAGTACAGGCCGGTGATCATGTCGGTGCCCGCCGGGCCCGAAGTCCCGATGCACACGCCGATGTTGCCCGGCGCGGTGCGGGTGTACCCCTCGGCCATGTGCGAGGCGCCCTCCACGTGCCGGGCGAGCGTGTGGGTGATCCCCCCCGAGGCTTTCAGAGCCGCGTAGAAGGGGTTGATGGCCGCTCCCGGGACTCCGAAGGCCACGTCCACGCCTTCGAGTTCGAGGATCTCCACGGCCGCGCGCGCGGCGGTCATACGGGTCATGAGGACTCCCTGCGGGGCTTCAACGGGGGTGGGGCGAGCTGAGCGCTCGACGTACTGTTTTCCGCAATACGGAAAGTAACTTCTGTTATGTGAAATGAGGCTAGGTCGCCGACGGATGGGCGTCAAGGCGTCGGATGAGGGTGTGCGGTGCCGTCGCTCGCGGAAGGAGCGGGCAGATCCAGGGGTGCTGGGGGCGCCGGCGGGCGAAGCCAGGGGGAGGGACGGCGCGGTCAGCCCACGACCTGGCGGAAGGTCCGGGAACCCGCGGGACGGGGCGGTGCGGGCGGACCGCCTACTCGGGCCCCCGCCGGGTCAGTTGCTCCGCGGCCTCGTTGACCGGCTGGGGCGTCCCCGTCAGGTCGAGGACGTACAGCGGCACGGCGAGCCGGTCGGCCCGCAGCCGCGCGTCGTGGGCGTACCCGGCCAGCGAGAAGAACGCGCCGGTGGCGTCCTCGTTGACGCAGTTGAGCCACAGGCACTCGACATCCCGCAGCGGGGTGGGCAGCGTGGTCGGGTCCACCTGGGCGACCAGCCTGTCGCCGCGCAGGTCGATGCCATTGGCGGTACGGTCCCCGGCCAGCCGTACGTTCCCGAAGCCGAGCCACTTGAGGTAGTGGGCGGCCGCGCTCAGCGCGTCCCGGGCGGTGCGGATCGTGACCGGGCGGAACGGCGGCCGGCGGGTGGTCGGCGGCGGCACCGGACCGGTCGGCTCGGGTGCGCCCTCCTGCGGCGCGGGCACCTTGCCGTCACCGGAGTCGGCGGCGCAGGCCGCGACCGGCAGCCGCACCAGCGCGCCGCAGGCGCAGTCGTACTCCGGCTGCGGCCACTGGTCGGAGCGCCCGCACTCCGGGCAGCGCAGCCGTATCCAGGACTCGTCCCAGGAGTGGTGCAGCACCTGTACGGGCCGGCCGCCGGCCAGCACCGGCGGGGCGAGCGGGTTGCCGCAGGCGCACGGAAACGTCGGGGCGGTGTAGCCGTGCTCCCGCCCGCAGGCGGGGCAGCGCACCGGCACGCTCTCAGCCATCGCTCGCAACTCCCGTCCGGCCCCGGCGGTTCGGGCCGAGGTGTCGTGCACCCATAGTGCAGGAAGTCGGCGCCGCTGTGACCGTTCCCTCGCACCCGGTAAGCGTACGAGGGAAGTCGCGGGCTTCGGGGGTGGCCGCCCGGCGGTGCTCCCGCGGCCGTGCGGCCGTACGGGCGCCCCCAGGCGCGACCCTTGTCGGGGCACGCACCGCCGGGCGGGGTTCGGGGTGGCCGGGCGGGCCCTTCACACCGGTGGTACTCGGCGCGGGCCCGGCCGCCGACCCGGGCTCAGCCCTTGACCGGCAGGCCGGAGAGCCGTTCCACGCCCCGCAGCAGCGCCGAGTGGTCCAGGCCGCCGTCGCCCTGCGCGCGCAGCGAGGCCACGAGGTTCGCGACCACCGCGCCGACCGGCAGGGCCGCGCCGACGGTGCGGGCCGCGTCGGTGACGATCCCCATGTCCTTGTGGTGCAGGTCGATCCGGAAGCCGGGGGCGAAGTCGCGGTCGAGGAAGTTGTCCTTCTTGCGGGCGAGCACGGTGGAGCCGGCCAGGCCGCCGCCGAGGACTTCGAGCGCCGCGGACAGGTCCACGCCGGACTTCTCCAGGAAGACCACGGCCTCGGCGCACGCCTGGATGTTGACCGCCACGATGAGCTGGTTGGCGGCCTTCACGGTCTGGCCGGCGCCGTGCGGGCCGCAGTGCACCACGGTCCTGCCCAGCACTTCCAGCAGCGGCCGGGCCCGGTCGAAGTCGGCCGCCTCGCCGCCGACCATGATGGACAGCACGGCCTCGACCGCGCCCGCCTCGCCGCCGGAGACCGGCGCGTCGAGCACGCGGATGCCCTTGTCCGCGGCCGCCTTCGCCAGGTCGATCGAGGTCTGCGGGGTGATCGAGGAAGTGTCGATCAGCAGGGCGCCTCGGCGGGCGTGCGCGAGTATGCCGTCCTCGCCGTAGGCGATCGCCTCGACCTGCGGGGAGGCCGGGACCATGGTGACGATGACGTCCGCGTCGCGGACGGCCGCGGCGATCGAGTCGGCGGCGGTGCCGCCGTTGGCGGCCAGCCGGGCCAGCTTCTCGGCTTCCAGGGTGTAGCCGGTCACGTCGTAACCGGCCTTGATCAGGTTCTCCGACATCGGCGAACCCATGATGCCCAGCCCGATCCAGGCGACCTTGGGCAGTGTGGTGCTCATCTTCTTGCCTTCCGTGGGTGCGGGCCGGATGCGGCGCCGGCGCGGCTCAGGGGATGGGGAGGGGGAGGGACGGGGGATGGATACGGGGGTGGATACGAGGATGGGGAGGGCGAGTTGAGGGGAGCCGGGGGTGGGGACCCGGTGGTTCGGCGGGTCAGCGGGGGAGCCAGCCGAAGGCGGCCGCGGAACCGGCAGGTGAGGGCTTGTACTCCAGGCCGGTCCAGCCGTCGTAGCCCTTCGCGCGCAGGGCGTCGAGGAGGGCGCCGAGCGGGAGGGCGCCGGTGCCGGGCGCGCCGCGGCCGGGGCTGTCGGCGATCTGCACATGGCCGGTGAGCGCGGTGTGCCGCTCGATCACGGCGGGCAGGTCCTCGCCGTTCATGGCGAGGTGGTAGAGGTCGAGCAGGAAGCGGGTGTTGTCCAGTCCGGTCGCCTCGTTGACCTGACGGACGACGTCGACGGCGGCGTCCGCGGAGACCAGCGGGTAGCGCGGGGACTCGGGGGCGTTGAGCGCCTCGATCAGCAGGGTCGCGCCGATCTCGTCCGCGGCGCGGGCGGCACGCACCAGGTTCTCCAGCGCGAGCGCGTCCTGCGCGGCCGGGTCCACGCCGTCCACGCGGTTGCCGTAGAGCGCGTTGAGCGCGCGGCAGCCCACGGACGCGGCGAAGCCGGCGGCGACCTCGACGTTGGCGCGGAAGCGGTCGGACTCCTCGCCGGGTACGGACAGCGCGCCGCGGTCGGGCCCCGGCAACTGCCCGGCGTAGAAGTTGAGGCCGACCAGGCGGGTGCCGGCCGCCTCCAGGGCCGAGCGCAGATCGTCGAGGCGGACCTTGTCGGGCGCGGGGTCGTCGATCCACGGCCACCACAGTTCGACGGCGTCGAAGCCCGCGGCGGCGGCCGCGGCCGGCCGCTCCAGGAGGGGGAGTTCGGTGAAGAGGATCGAGAGGTTCACATCGAAGCGCGCGTCGGCGAGACCCACGAAGCGGCTCCTTCCAGAAGGTCGAAATTTCACATTGCGGAAGTTGGTTTCTGTCTTGTGGAACAGTGAAGCAGGCTCGGCCGTGGTGTCAAGCGATCCCGGCGCGGGGCGCGGCCGCGGGTCGCCGACGCGGGCCGCGTGCGCGGGGGGCGGCCATCGGGTCGCCTCGTGCGGGTGCGGCCGGCTGTCGGCGGCAATCGCCGCGGACTTTTGGTTCTTTTGTCCGTGCCATTACTTCGGCCGAGTTGTCCTGTGATGTCGGGGCGTCCGATCCTCCGGAAAAACGATATTCACCCGCTCGTAATACTGTGAGGGATGTCCGTTTGCCCTCCAGTGCTGCCGCGGCATACCGTCCCGGAGTGTCCTGGTTGCGCCGGTTAACGGGCGTTCAGGCACCCTGGACAGCTAAACGGAGCTGCCGTATCCTCATCCGAGATCGCCGATAGTCTGGGCCGTATCCGGCCTTTGTCTCTGCTCGGTGCACACTTGCCGGGCCGTCGGTGTCACGGGGCTACGGGGACGGTGAAGTGTGTGTTCCGAGCAGACGCGCGCGCGGCACGAAGAACGACGAACGGCCATGGTCCGATGACCTCCGCCGAGCCGCCGACGGGCGAACGAGGCGGTACGCACACCCGGTTCACCGTTCTCGGCATGCTCACCCTCGCGGACGGCAGGGAATCCGTCGTCCTCCAGCCGTCGCGGCCCGCCGCTCTGCTCGCCGCATTACTTCTGCACGCGAATTCCGTGGTCACCGCTGATTTTCTGCAGCAGGTTATCTGGGGCGCCGACACGCCCGCACAGGCGAAGGCCGCATTACACAGCTGCGTGTTGCGGCTGCGCCGGCTCTTCAGCAAATACGGCGTCGCCGACAACGCCATCGAGGCAGTTCCCGGCGGTTACCGGCTGACCGCGGACGCCGCCGCACTCGACCTCGTGGAGTTCCGCGAACTGCTCGGCCAGGCGTATTCCGCGGCGGAACCGGAAAAGGAACTCGGGCTGCTGCGCACCGCGCTCGCGCTCTGGCGGCCGCCGCTGCTGTCGAACGTCCACTCCGACCTGCTGCACCGCGACGAGGTCCCGCGGCTGGAGGAGGAGTGGCTGCGCGCCATCGAGCGGGTCTTCGACCTCGAACTCGCCCGCGGCCGCTACCGCGAGGCGGTCGCCGAGATCTGGCCCACCGCCCGCGCCCACCCGCTGCACGAGCGCTTCACCGGGCAGCTGATGGAGGCGCTGTACCGGACCGGCCGCCGCGCGGAGGCGCTCGCCGAGTACCGCAAGGCCAAGGAGCACCTCGCCCAGCAACTCGGCGTGGACCCCGGCCCCGACCTGCAACGGCTCGAACTCGCCATCCTGCGCGGCGCCCACGCCGACGGACCCCGGCCCGCCGCCGCGACGTCGGCGGCCGGCTCCACCGACGGCCCCGACGACGCCCAGGACAGCCAGGACCCCCGGCGCACTCAGGATGCCCAGGGCACTCGGGACAACCAGGACTCCCTGGACGGCGCCCTCAGCGGTGCCCGCGTGCTCGACCGGCTGGTCGGCGCGGGGCTGCTGGAGGAAGGGCCGCGCGGCCACTACCGCATGCACGACCTGCTGCGCGTCTTCACCCGGGCCGCCGCCGCCGACGGTGTCGGCGCCCGGGCCGCACGTACCCCTCGCGCCAGCGGGCGCACCCCCCACCCGTCCCCCCGGCCCGGCGCCGCGGAACTGCACCCCACGGAGGCGTGACCGACATGGTGTCACCGTACGAGGAGATCGCCGCGACCCGGCCGCGCATCCGCCGGGACGTGCTCTACACGCAGACGCCGACCGGAGTCCACTTCCACAACGCGCGCGGCGGATTCAGTGTCGTGATGCCGTCGGCCTACCGCTTCGCGTCCCTGATCGTGCCGCACCTGACCGGCGACAACACGGTGGCCGCGCTCTGCGGGGGCCTCGGCGACAAGCAGCGCGACATGGTGGCCCGACTCGTCGGCACGCTCTACGCGCGTGGCTTCGCCAGGGACGCGGTCCCGCCGGCCGCCGACGCGCCGGTGCCCGAGGAGGCCGTGGCGCGGCGGTTCGCCGCGCAGATCGCCTACGTCGACCACTACACCGATGACGCGGCGGCCCGGTTCCTGCGTTTCCGGCACACCCGGGTGGCCGTGGTCGGCGACGACGCGCTCGCCCGCTGGGCGGCGCTGTCGCTGGTCCGCAACGGCTGCGCGCGCGTGGCGGTCACGTCCGCGGCGGTCACGTTCGCGGCCACCTCCGCCGTCCCGTCCGCGACCGATTCCGCCGCCGCCCCCTCGGCGTCCGAGGAGGCCGCGGCGTTGCGGGAGGAGGGCTGTCCGGTGGCGCTCGACGTGCTCGAACCCGGCCGCGGGACGGGCGAGTTCGGTTGGGCCGACCTCGACGGGTACGACCTCGTGGTGGTCACCGGTGAGCGCGGCCCGCGGCAGGTCGCCGCGCTGTCCGACGCTGTCCCGGCCGGGAAGAAGGTGCTGCCCGCCTGGATGTTCGGCCGGTCGGCGGTGGTGGGGCCGCTGCTCACCGGAGGACCTTGTGAGGCGGATGCGACGGTGGCGTCCGACGGGTCCGGTGGCTCCGCCGAGACCGCCGCGCCGGCCGGCTGCTGGACCTGCGCGGCGCTGCGGCTCGGCGCCAACGGGGACCCGGCCGACGCCGCCGACCTGTGGAGCGGGCTCGCCCCGGGCGGCCCGCGCGACCAGCCCGGCGCGGCCTCCCTGAGCGGTCCGCTCGCCGCCATGCTCGGCAACCTCCTCGGCTACGAGGTGTTCCGGCTCACCACGGGCGCGCTGCCCGCGGAGAGCGAGGGCCGGCTGATCGTCCAGGACACCGACTCGCTCGACACCGTCACCGAACCCCTCCTCCCGCACCCGCGCTGCCCGGCCTGCGCCCCGCTCGCGGCACCGCCCGCCACGGTCACCGACCTGGAGCAGCTCGACGCGGCCGGCGACGCCGCACCGGCCGGGGACCTGACCGCCGCGGTGGGGGACGCCGACGCCGGGCAGGCCGCGCTCGCCGAACTCACCGACCGGTCCGCGCTCGTGGGGCCCGTCGCGGGCGTCTTCCAGGCGTACGCGGACGAGACGTGGGCGCAGACCCCGCTCAAGGCCGCAACGGTGCGGCTCGGCCTCGGCCACGGAGTACGGCGGGAGATCAGCGCGTTCGACGTCCACCACGTCGCCGGGGCGCGGTTGCGCGCGCTGCACCGGGCCGCCGAGGTCTACGCCGAACACGTCGTACCGCCGGCGGAGCCGCTCACGGGTGCCGCGCTCGACGCGGCCCGGGAGAAGTGGCGGGCGGTGGACCCCGCGGACCTCGCCACCGCGGCCGGGCTCGGGTACGGCGCCGGGGCGGCCACCGCGTGGTGCGCGGCCACCTCGCTCCTGGGCGGCGGCAGCGTGCTCGTACCGGCCGCCGCGGTACGCCCGTTCGGCCCGTACAACCGGGACCGGCTGGTCGAGCCGACCTCGGCGGGCACCGGCGCCGGCCGTACCCCGGCCGAGGCCGCCGCCCGCGGCGTGCTCACCGCGCTCGGCCACGCGGCCCTGCGCGCCGCCCTGCGCGGGACGACCGAGGTCCGCGCGATCGACCCGGCCGCACTGGCGGAAGGCGTCGGCCCCGAGGACGGCGACGACGCCGAACTCACCTTCCTGCTGCGGTCGGCCGCCAACCTCGGCGCCGACCTCGACCTCCTCGACCTCGGCGCGCCGGACGCGCGGCCGGCCCCCACCGTGCTCGCCCGCGCGGGCGGGAGCTGGGCGCTGGGCACCGCACCGCGCTGGCGCGACGCGGCACTCGAAGCACTCCGCGACCTGCTCGGCACTCTCCAACTGGCCGCCGAGGAAGCCGGATCGGGTGACGGCGCCGCGTCGGGCGCCGGTGCCGGAGCGGGTGGCCGTGCCGGCGCAGGCGATCGCACCGCCTCCGCCCGCGTCGACACCGGCGACCCGCTCATGAAGGACCTCGCGCCCGCCACGATCGCGGCCACCCGGGTCCCCGGACCCGTGCCGCTGACCGAGCGGACCGACTGGGCCACCGTCGCCGCCCGGCTGCGCGCGGCCGGGCAGGACCTGCTGGCCGTCCCCGTGCACGCGCCCGACCTCGCGGCCGGCCGGCTGCACGTGACCCGCGTCCTGCTGACGTCGCCCCGGGCCTCCGATGCGCACTGACGTCCGCCCGGCGCCCGTCGCCGCGCCGCCGCCGGCCGAGCGGGCCACCGACACGCCCGCCGGGCCGTCCGTCGTCGGCGCACTGGCCGCCGCCCTCGGCGCCGCCCTTGCCGGCAGTCCGGCCGCGCACGGCGTTCCCGCTCCCGCGGTCCATCCGCTGGGCCTGCGGGACGAGTTGGCGGTGCCGGGCGGCGACGAACCGGGCGCCGTCCACGTGTACGGGCACCACGCGCTGGTGGGGCCGTTCGCGCCGGGCGGCGGCCCGGCGTGCGCCCGGTGCCTGGCGCGGCGGTGGCAGGCGGTCCGGGCCCGGGGGTTGCGGGAGGCGCTGGAGTCGGGCACGGACACCCGGGCGGCGGGCGCCTCGCCGTGGCAACTGCCCTTCGCCGCGGACGCGTTGGCCGCGGTGCTCGCGGCGCACACCGCGGCGGCGGCCGGCACCGCACGGGAGCGGTTCCCGTACGCGTACCTGCTGGACCTGGAGACGCTGGGGGTGACGCGGTTCCCGGTGGCTCCCGACGCGGAGTGCCCCGCGTGCGGGGACGCGCCGCCGGACACCGCGCCCGCCGCCGCCGTTCCGCTGCCGGCGACGCCCAAGCGGTCCGCGACGGACTTCAGGAGCCGGCCGGCGGACGCGTACGACGTGCCGCTTGAGGTCTTCGTCAACCCGGTGGCGGGCATGCTCGGCCCGTCCGTGGTGCCGGACCTGGTGTCGGCGTCGACGTCCTCCACGGTCGGCTCGTTCCTGCTGCGCTCCGGCGACTACCTGCGCGAGTGCTTCTGGGGCGGGCACACCCCCCGCTACCGCTCCAGCGTCCGGGTCGGCCTGCTCGAAGGGCTGGAGCGCTTCGCGGGGATGCGGCCGCGCGGCAAGCGCACCCAGGTCGTCGCGGCGTACGACGAACTCGCCCGCACCGCACCGGTGCTCGACCCCCGCGCGTGCGGCCTGTACGACGCCGGCTTCCACCGCGCGGAGCCCGAGGTGCGCCCGTTCGATCCGGCGCGGCCGATCCCGTGGGTGTGGGGCTACTCGTTGCGCGACCACCGTCCGCTGCTGGTCCCGGAGATCACGGCGTACTACCACGCGCCCGGCGGCCTCGCCAACCGCTTCGTGCAGGAGAGTTCCAACGGCTGCGCTTCCGGCGGAAGTTGGGCCGAGGCGGTGTACTTCGGGCTGATGGAGGTGATCGAACGCGACGCCTTCCTGCTCGCCTGGTACGGCCGCGCCCCGCTCACCGAGATCGACGGCTCGGCCAGCCGCCGCCCCGAAACCCGTTCGATGATCGACCGGTTGGCGATGTACGGCTACCGGGCCCGGTTCTTCGACACCCGGATCACCTTTCCGGTGCCCGTGGTGACCGCCGTCGCCGAGCGCGTCGACGGCGGAACCGGCCGGCTTTGCTTCGGCGCGGGCGCGAGCCTCGACCCGGAGGCGGCGCTCGCCGCCGGGCTGTGCGAGATCGCCACCGACGCGGTCAACCTGCGCGCCAGGACCGAACGCGACGCCCCCCGACTGCGGGCGATGGCCGAGGACTTCACGAAGGTGCGGGTGCTGCACGACCACCCGCTGGTGTACGGGCTGCCGGAGATGGCCCGGCACGCCGACTTCCTGCTGGGCACGTCGGGCCGGCCCGGCAACCGCAGGCCGCCCCGGATCACGCCGGCCGCGCTCGCCCGCGACACCGTCGCCCCCGGCGACGACCTGCGCGACGACGTCGAGGCGTGCGTCGCGCAGGTCGCCAGGGCCGGGTTCGACGTGATCGCCGTCGACCAGACCGGGCCGGAGCAGCGGGCGCTCGGCTTCCGCACCGCCGGGGTGATCGTGCCGGGACTGCTCCCGATCGACTTCGGCTGGAACCGCCAGCGGGCCCGCCACATGCCCCGCATGCGGAGCGCGCTGCGGGAAGCGGGGCTGTGCGAAAGGGACTTGGAGGCCGATGACCTCAACCCGGCGCCACATCCGTTTCCTTGACGCCCTTGACGCCCTTCACGCCCTTGGCGAGGCGACCCGGAACGGACGGCGGAGCGGCAAGACGGCAGTACGGCGGTGAGGCGGCACAGCGGCAAGGCGGCACGGCAGTACGGCAGTTCCGCGCGACCCGGCAGGACCCGAGGCAGCACCCAGGCAGCACCCGCAAGGACCGCAAGGACCGCAAGGACCGAGAGGCCCGAGAGGCCCGAGAGGCCCGATGAGGAAAGGACCGCCCGTGGGATTCGCCCATGAGTACGCGACCGCGATCGTCCGGCGCGGCCGGTACCCGATGGAGCCGGCCGACTGGGTGCCCGACTGGGCGGACCGGCCGCGCAAGGGGAAGCACTTCCCCGGCGCCGAGAGCTTCCCGCTGCCGCACGCCACCCCCGCGCCGCCGCCCGGCGCGACCGTCGAGCGCGGCCTGTACGGGCCGCGCGGCGGCGGCGCGTTCACCTTGCCGCTGCTCGCCGGGATGCTCCAGGACTCCTACGGCCTGACCGGCCGCCGGCTCGCCGTCCAGGCCAACTCCGACCTGGGCACGCTGCCGATGTACGCCGAGGCGAACTGGTCGCGGGGCAGCGCGTCCGGCGGCGGCCTGTACCCGGTCGGCATCCACTGGGTCAGCGGACCCGGCGGCCCCCTCACCCCCGGCGTGCACTACTACGACACCCGGCAGCACGCGCTGCGCCGCCTGCTCACCGGTGACGTCACCCCGCAGGTGCGCGCGGCGGTCGGCGAACCGGCCCTCGGCCACGACCAGTTCCTCGTGCTCACCGTGCGCTTCTGGCAGAACGCCTTCAAGTACAACAGCTTCAGCTACCACGTCGTCACGATGGACACCGGTGCCCTGCTGGCCACGTGGCGCATCTGGGCCCGCGCCCACGGCCTGCACGTCGGCCCCGCCTTCTGGTTCGACGAGCCCCGGCTCGGCGCCCTGCTCGGCCTGACCGACGACGAGGAGGGCGTCTTCGCCGTGGTGCCGCTGACCTGGCAGCCCTCCACCGCGCACGCGACGACAAACGCGGCCGCGGCGGCCGGAACCGGCGCCGGGGCCGCGGAGGCCGAAGGCGCGGGCTCCGGCGCGATCTCCGGCGCGGCATCCGTGCGGGTAGGGCATGCCGACCAGGAGCGTTCGGGGTTCACCACGACGTTCGAGACGGTGCGGCGGATGCACGCGGCGACGGTCGAGGGCGCGACCCGGCGGCCGGCGGCCGGCGCGCTCGCGGCGGCGTCGGCGCGGCCGGTCGAGGCGGGCGGCGAGCGGGTCGCGCTGCCCGCGCGGGAGCCGCTGGAACGCGGGGTGCGGCAGGCGCTGCGGGCCAGGCGCAGCAGTTTCGGCAGGTTCCAGGCGGCGCGTCCGCTGGCGGCGCGGGAACTGGCGACGGTGCTCGCCGCCGCGGACGCCGCCGGCACGCTGGACAGCGACGCGGAGCCCGCTGACGCCGAACCCCTCACCCGGCTGCTGGTGTTCGTGAACCACGTGGCGGGCGTGCCGCAGGGCGCTTACGCGTACGACCGGGCCGACGGGTCGCTGCGGCTGCTGCGGGCCGGCCGCCCGGGGGAGTTCCTCCAGCGCAACTACTTCCTGGCGAACTACAACCTGGAGCAGGCCGCGGCCGTGATCGTGCCCGCCGCGCGCACCCACGCCGTGCTGGACGCCGTCGGGGACCGCGGCTACCGCCTGGTGAACGCGGTGGTCGGCGGCATCTCCCAGGCCGTGTACACCGCGTCGAGCGCGGCCGGCCTCGCCTGCGGAGTGGCGCTCGGGTTCGATGCGATCTCCTTCACCGAGGAGTTGGGGCTCGACGCGACCGGCGAGATCCCGCTGCTGATCATGATGATCGGCCACGAACGGCCCCGCCCGGCCGACTTCCGCTACGAGATCGCCTGAGCGCCCGTGATGAGAGATGTGGACGACGTGAGTGAGGCGAGCGCCACGCGCGCGAGCGATACCAGCACCAGCACCGGCACCGGCACCGGCACCACGGCAGGAGACGGCGCGGCGCGGAACTGGCTGCTGCACCGCCGCTTCGTGCTGCGCGTGGCCGGCCTGCCGGTGGAGGCCGTGGAGCGGCTGCGCGACCCGCGTGCACGCGCCTGGGCCGAGCAGGTGCTCGACGCGCAGGACCGGATCGACGCGCTCGCGGACGCGTTGGCGGACCCGCTGACCGCGCTGGTCGTGGCGACCGACGACGAACGGCAGCGCCGCCGCGTACTGGCCCTGCGCCGGGAGGTGTTCAACGGCCGGGTGCCGCGCGATCCCGACGCCGTACGGGAGTTGGCGCGAGCCGCGGGCGGCGGAACCGGCGAACTGCTGGAGCGCTGGCTCACCGCTCGGCGCGAACTCGCCGGGGCCCTCGCCACCGGTGGCGGCCTGGTGGACGACGGACTCGCCTCGGCCCGGGCCGAGTTGCGGCGGCTCGCGGCCGAGGAGCGGCTGCGGCTCGGCCTGGTGCTGGCCTCGCCGACCCTCGACGGGCAACTGGACGCGTTCATCGCGGAAGGCGCGGCGGGGCCGGTGCCCGCACCGGACAAGCGGGCCCGGAAGAAGGAGCGGTCCCTGCTCTCGTACCTGTACCGCACGGCGTGCAAGACCAGCCCGTTCAGCACGTTCACGGCAGTGGCGGCGGGGGAGTTCGAGGAGCCGTCCGGCCGAGCGGACGAAGGGGCGACGGACGCGCGGGGCGAGCTGGGCGACGGCTGGAGCAGCCATCCCCGGCTGAACGTGGTGGTGCTGGCCCGGCTGGCGGAGCTGGTCGCCGCCGACCCGGACCGCCGCGCCGACCTGCCGGTCGCGGTGTCCGCCGGCTGGAACCTCGACGACGACCGGCTGCGCTACGTGCGCCGCTCGGTGACGACGGGCGACGACACCGCGGCGGTCAGCTTCGACGCCGCCCACGACCGGCTGTTCTTCCTGCGCCGCAGCGGCACCCTGGAGCGGATGCTCGGCCTCTTCGCCGGCGGCGCGACGCCCCGGTACGGCGACCTCGCCGACTGGCTCGCCGCCGAGACCGGTGCCGCGCCCGAAGAGGCCGCCCGCTACCCCGCGACCCTGCTGGATCTCGGCATCCTCCAGATGACCGGCCTGGACACCGACGTCCACACGCCGGACCCGCTGCGCTCCTTCCGGGCCGCGCTGCGGGCCCTGGACCGCCCCTGGGCCGATCGCGTCGCCGCCCGCCTCGCCGGCGCCGCCTCCTGCGTCGAGCGCTACGCCGCCGCCGATCTCGCCGGACGGCGCGCCCTGCTGCGTACCCTCCGCGGCGAACTGATCAGCGTGCAGAAGGAGTTGGGGGCCGACGCGCCGTCGCTCCCGCAGACGCTGCTCTACGAGGACGTACGCGCCGAGCCCGTGGGCGCCGACCTGGAGCGCTGGACCGAGCTGGCCGCGGCGCCGCTGCACTCCCTGACCCGGGTACTGCCCGCCTTCGACGTGGCGCTGCCGCAGCGGCTGGTGCTGAAGGGCTTCTTCCTGGCCCGGTACGGCCGCGGTGGGCGCTGCGACGACGTGCTGCGGCTGGTGCACGACTTCCACGAGGACATCTTCACGCAGTACCTTCAGTTCACGTCCACCAAGTCGCCCTGGGCGCCTGACGGTTCGGCCGCGCCGGAGGAGAACTGGCTGGGCCTGCCGGAGGTCACCGCGCTGGACCGGGCCAGGGCGGAGTTCACCCGCCGGATGCGCGAGGCGTGGCACGACCACCCGCCCGGCGCCGAGGAGTTGCGGCTCGACGAAGCCACCGTGGACGCGGTCGCCGCCGAACTCGCCCCGCTCGCAGCCGGGTTCACCCCGCACAGCCACTTCGTGCAGCTCGCCGAGCGCGACGGCGACCCGCTGGTGGTCCTCAACAACTCCTACGGCGGCCTGTGCTTCCCCTTCACCCGGTTCACCCACTGCTTCGACGGCGCGGAGGGCACGGGCGCGGACCCGGCCGAGGTCCCCGCCACCGGAGCTCCCGCCGCCGGGACCCCTGCCGCCGGGACCCCTGCCACCGGGACCCCCTCCAGCCGCCCGGCCGCCGACGGCCTCAGCGCTGAGCTGCGCCGCACCCTGCGTGCCTGGCAGCCGCCCGGCGCGGTCTTCGCCGAGGTCACCGCCGGCTCCGCGACCACCAACCTCAACCTGCACGGGCGGCTCACCGACCACGAGATCGTCTGCCCGGGCGAGCGCGGCACTGGGTCCGCCGGAGCGCGGATCGACCTGGACGACCTGTACGCGGAACACGACGAGGCCACCGACCGGCTGGTGCTGCGCTCGCGCCGGCTCGGCCGCGAGGTCGTGCCGCTCTACCTCGGCTACCTGGTGCCCATGGTGCTGCCCGAAGTGCCGCGCACGCTGCTGCTCTTCTCGCCCACCTCCCGCGCCCGGCCCGACCTGTGGCGCGGTGTTCCGCAGGGCCCGGCGGTCGACGGAGTCACCGCCCGGCCCCGGGTGCGCTACCGCGGTCTGGTCCTGCACCGGCGCAGCTGGACCGCGGCGCCGGGCGCGCTGCCGGTGCGCGAGCCGGGCGCGGGCGAAGGCGCGTACTACCTCGCGTGGCAGCGCTGGCGGCGCCGGCACGGCCTGCCGGCACGGGTGTTCGCGACGGTACGGGAGGAACTTCCCGGCGGCGGGGGGCCGGCGGCGGCCTTCGGGGGCGGCGCCAAACCCGGCTACGTCGACTTCGACAGCCCGCTGTCCCTGATCGCTCTCGAAGCGCTCACCGGCGGCGGCCGGGCCCGCACGGTCTTCGAGGAGATGCTGCCGGCGGCGGACGAGCTGCACGTCCGCTCCGCACGCGGCCGCCATGTCGCCGAACTGGCCGTGGAGATCGTCCCCCGTCCGGCGGCGACCGCACCGACCCCGGCACCCGCCCCGACCCCGGCACCCGCCCCGACCCCGGCAGCCGCATCGGCGCCGGCACCCGCACCCGACCCGCACGGAAGGCAGGGCACGCGCGTATGACGACGATCCCGCACGGCGGCAGCACCGGCCCCGCCCCCGGCACTTCCGTGGCAGCCGACCCCGCCGGACCCGCTGACCCCGCCCGCCCGGCCGGCCCTGCCCGCCCCGCCGGGCCCGCCGATCCCCGGGGGGACTGGCAGGCGTACCACGTCTTCTACGCCGCCAGCACCCGCCCCTTCCTGCTCCAGTGCGCCCGGCCCCTGGTCGCCGAACTCACCCGCGACGGACTGCTGTCGGGGTGGTTCTTCATCAACTACTGGCTGGAGGGGCCGCACATCCGGCTGCGGCTGCGCCCCTCCTCGCCGCAGGCCGGGCCCGAGGTCGCCGCCCGCGCCGCCGCGGCCGTCGAGGACTTCCTCAAGCGCCGGCCCGCCCTGTACGAGGTCAAGGACGGCTTCCTCGCCGAGCTGTACAACACCCTCTTCGAGCTGGAGTACCCCGGCGGCGAGCGGGACCGCTTCACCGACGCGGCCGGCCGGATGCGGCTGCGCCCCAACAACTCCTTCGCCGCCGAGCCCTACGAGCCCGAGTACGGGAAGTACGGCGGCCCGGCCGGGGTCGAACTGGCCGAGTGGCACTTCCAGCGCTCCAGCGAGCTGGTGGTCGACGCGGCGGCCACCATGAACCTGCACGTGCGGACCGTACTGCTGGGCACGGCCGCGCAGTTGATGATGACCATGGCCGGGTGCCTGCTGCCCGGCGAGACCGCGCTGCTCACCTTCCTCGACCGCTACCACGAGTTCTGGAACTCCGCCTTCACCGGCACCAACTTCACCGCCAGCGACGGCTACGACCGCGCCTACCAGGCCATGGGCACCGCGCTGCCGCACCGCTTCCAGGAGATCCGGCGGGCCACCGCGCGGCCCGCGCTCGACCGGCTGCCCGGCTTCCTTCGCGGCTGGGCCGAGCACGGCCTCGAACTGCGCGAGCGGGTATCGGAGTTGGCCCGCTCCGGCGACCTGGTCTTCCGCTCCTGGGACGGCAGCCGGGACCTGCCGGTGGACGACCCCGAGCAGGCCCTGCCGATGCTCGCCTCGCCCTACCTGCACATGACCAACAACCGGCTGTCGGTCAGCGTCCGCGACGAGGCGTACCTCTCCTACGTGCTCGGCCGAGCGCTTCGCGAGCCCCGCCCCGCGGTGACCCCGTGACGACCGTCGGCGGCTTCCTCGACATGCGGCCCGCCGTGCGCGACGACGTGACCGTCGGGCCGGCCCTGACCCGCGGCCCCAAGGTGGTCCACCTCGTCAAGGACCCGCTGACCGGGGCACGGTTGGAGGTCGGCGGGAAGGAGCGGTTCCTGATCGTCCGGCTGGACGGCTCGAAGTCGCTCACCGAGATCGGCGCGGAGTACGCCGCCGCGTACGGCACGCGGCTGGGCGAGGCGCAGTGGACGCAGATCCTGCGGATGCTCTCGCTCCGGGGCCTGCTGGCCGCCGCCCGGCCGCCCCAACCCCCCTCGGGCGCGGCCGAGGACCGGGCGAGGGCCGCCGACACCCGCCCGCGGCAGGGGAGTTGGCTCGGCGGGCGGACGCGGCTGGTGGCGGACGCCGGGTCGGCGATGGACCGGCTGCACCAGGCGACGGGGTTCGCGCGCCGGCCCGCGGTGCTGGGCCCGCTGCTCGTACTGTGCGCCGCGCTGCTGGTCGCGGAGGCCGTCCGGTTCGGTCAACTGGCCGACGCCACCGGCCGGTTGTTCCAGCAGCCGGTGGCGCTGGTGGCGGTCGGCTGCGTGCTGTGGCTGAGCCTGGCGCTGCACGAACTGGCACACGGTCTGGTGGCCCGCGGCTACGGGCTGAAGGTGGCCGAGATCGGCCTGCGGCGCCGCGCGGGCTTCATGACGTACCTGTACTGCGAGGTCGAGGACGTCCAGTTCCTCGGCCGGCGCGGGCCGCAGGTCGCCGTGGCGATGGCCGGGGTGGTGGCGAACCTGGTCTACCTGCTGCCGTTCTGGGTGGTGTGGGCGCTGCTGCCGGGCGGCGCCCAGGCGGAGCCCTTCTTCGGCGGACTGCTGCTGCTCGGCACCGCCATGGGACTGCTCAACCTCGTGCCGCTGCCGCCGCTGGACGGCTACAAGGCGCTCGGCTACGCGCTGGGTGCCCTGCGGCTGGCCCCGGAGAGCCGCGCCTACCTGCGGCTGGCGGTCTCCGCCGCGCTGCGCCGCCCGGGCGCCCGCGCGGCGACCGCCGCCTACCCCGCCAGGTCACGCCGCGTCCTCGGCGGATACGCCCTGCTGGGCGCCCTGTTCACCCTCGCCGCCCTCGCCGCGGCGGGCCTGCTGTGCGCGGTGGCCCTGCCCGCGCGCTACGACACCTGGACGCCCTACCTGCCGCTCGCCGCCGTGGCCGCGGCCCTCCTGCTCCGCCCGCTCGGCCTGCGCGCCGCCGCCAGGCGCGCGTCCGCCACGCGGACCGCTGCCGACCCCGACCCGGGCGGCCCTTCGGCGCCGGCCGCCGCGGCGCCCGCCCGGCCCGGCCCGGACACCCGCCGCAGACCCGGA